>NZ_AYZJ01000043.1:0-15151 GCF_001436615.1 Lacticaseibacillus camelliae DSM 22697 = JCM 13995 | reverse complement strand
TAGACCACTATCAAGGATTCGTTATCATCGTTGCACTTGACTTGAAAATTGAGGTCGCTAAAAAATTCTGCACCCAGCGTCAGAAAAAAACCCAGAAGCAGCTGCTTGTAAAGGGATAAGTGTCGATTGTGAATATTAAACTGCCACCACAGAAGCCAAATAATCGCAATTACTGGCGGCACAAAATTCACGAATGCGGCTGGCCAACCATACGTTTGTGCAAACAAAGCGGTTGGTGCTAACAGCAAGAGGGCAAGAATGATGCCATAGAGATCATTGGCTTTAACAGTACTAACGGCACCTGCCAACCTAACGCAGGCATTAATTAACAGGGTCATGATTCCGCTCATGAAAGCAGCTTTGAAAAGCACACTTCGCGTAATCGCCAGGGAAATCAAATCACCGAAGTATCGCCCATTATAGCCTTGGAAGAAGTTTCTAAAAGCGGACAAGCGCGTTTGGGTACCCCATGCCCATTCATCATGACTGTAAGGGACCATTGCAAAAAGTACAAAAAAAACAAGAAACAGCCCTCCATACAGAACATAAGGATTGTTAGTTATCTTTTTTTTGATCATGCGTATGCTTCTCCTCAATGAAATATAGTGGTCGATTCTTCGACTCCATAAAGACCCGGGCTAAGTATTCACCTAGAATACCATTAGAAATCAAGATGCACCCACCTAAGAACAAAACCAGGATCACTATTGTTGGGAACCCTGACTGTGTAGGCCCTGTGATAAGCGTTTTGATGAATACATAGATCATATAAATAAATGCGAACGCCGAAACAATAAATCCGAGAAAGGTGGAAATTCTCAATGGAGCAGTGGTGTACGAAGTGATTCCCTCTAGGGCCAAGTTGACCAAGCTACGAAAACTCCACTTAGATTTGCCATGAAGTCTGGGCGCCGCATCAAATTCAATTGCCACCTTTTTAAACCCGACAACATTGTAAAGTCCCTTGGTATAGCGCTGAGACTCTCGGAGAGAACGCAGAGCAACCACTACTTTCTTGTCTAATAGTCGAAAATCACCAGCATCTGGGGTCACCGGAGTTTTTGAAATCTTGCCGAGAAGCTTATAAAACCACTGAGAGGTTTTGATTTTAAACCAGCCTTCCCCCTCGCGTTTATTTCGCTTCGCGTAGACATCGTCATAGCCCAGCCGCCAAAGCTTAACCATGTCATTGACTAACACGGGCGGATGCTGTAAATCTGCATCCATGATGATTAGCGCATCGTGGTGAAAATAGTCGAAGGCGACAACCATCGCCGTCTCTTTCCCGTAGTTTCGCGATAATGAAATATAGGAGACATCATCGTGTGCATCCGAAAGCTTCTTAAAAACGTCAACAGTATGGTCCTTACTGCCATCATCAATAAACAAAATCTCGTGCTCCAGCCCTAGCTCTTTAAAATTGATATCAGAGATAATACGCTGGTAAATTGACTCAATATTTTCTTCTTCATTGAAGCAAGGAATTGCAATCAGTAATTTCTGCATAATGACTCACCCATTTCTGAATTATGAAGCTTTCTTCGGGTCTACTACTAAGCAAGTATGTCGTTAATTTGGCCATGCCTTAAATGGGACAAACACCAGATGATATTTGTGCTGACTAAGTCGTGCATTCTTTAACATCATTGGATATCCCCAGCCCCAGTCGGTATTCGGAGTAGTATTCCAATTGTACTGATCAAACGGTAGTCGTTGCAGGACTAGCTCTGTTTTACCCTGCCGCGCTTGAGCACGCATTTGTACTACTCGCTCATTATTATAATAGCCATTGGCTGTCATCATTAATAGCATTAACAGCAAACTAATACCTCCAAGCAAAAAGCTACCGTGGACAATCACAGCTGAAGTTCTCGGTTGCGGTTCAAGAACCGCTCTCAAGACATCAAGCGATGCAATCAAAAGAAAAGCAACACTACCAAATGCGCAACGTGGGCCATAAGGAGTGATGATTGCAAAAGGCGCGGACAGTACCAACGCCGAACCAATGTAAAACCACATCCGCGTGCGAAGCTGAGGACTTTGAACGTACAGAGCAGTAGCAAGTATGACACCGACAACGAACAAAATACTAGCAATCGCTAGCAAATTGTTAAAGACTCCTGAACGATTAAGATTTCCCCAATCAAACATCTGACTGCTGAAAAATGTTAAAAAGGCATACCCAAGTAATAGCGTGCTGACAAACATTTTGACAACGTTGTGCCCTATAGGAGCACGCCAGATAAGTATGAACAAACCAACCGCTAGCAGTGCAATTATCAAGCCATTCTCATGAAACACATAACGGTACATGCGTTGTGTATATGTATCCCTAATCTGTGCGATAATTCGCTGGCCCAAGGCTAAATGTCGTTGATCATTTTTACCTGCAAAAGCTGCAAGGTAACTAGGATCAGTAAACATTCGAATGGCCCCAAGAACAATTCCCACAAGAAAAGCAAGCACGGTCGACGCTTTGTTGGAATGCGCTCTTTTAAGGTATATCCACGCACAGATACCGAAGAGCAAAAGGTATAGCGTTATATGTTCCACAATCAGAGCACTTACGAAACCTAGCCCCCCAAATAGAAGCCACTGCCATTTTGATATTGATTCTGGCCGCCGTTCCCGCACCCAAATGACCATAAGCAAAACTGGAATCATTCCAAAAATATAGTTGATAAAACCGGAAAGCCAACCAAATGTTTGCGCAAATACTTCTTGCGACATGGTCATGAGCAACGCGGTCGTGAGCATAAGTTGCCAGCCTTTGACTCGTTTTGAGTTGAATCCGACCGCGGCAACCAAATACACCAAACCCACACTACCAAATCCATAAATCAAGACTCGAAGAATCGTATAGCGAGTCATTCCAACCATCAGGATATTGCTAAATAGCCGTCCATTATAGTTATAAAAATTGGTGGACATAAGGTGGAGGCCTTGTTGGCCTCCCCACATCAAATCGTCACCGCTGAACGGCAAGACCAAGCCTAATAAGCCAAATCCAATTATTAGTAAAAACAGTATCCAAGGTTGTTTTGCCTTCATTTTCATTATTGACGGGATCCTCCAAATCACTGATTAAGCCACTGCGAGCGGATTAGCAAATACAATGTCTCAAAATCAAAGTGCCAACCCACGATACGCTCAGATTCTAGTCCTCGATAAGGCAAGCGTTGAACTATTTTTGAAAAATTCGTCCAGAGTCATGGATACCAGTCAGTTGTTTTTCCATCCCAACCGGTAAATAAGCCATTTTTAAAGCCACATCAATCTCGCAAAGAATCCAAGACGGCACTCCACTGCGAAATAACACGAGGAAGTTTAAAGGCCTCGTATCGTTTAAGTGATTTTTCTCCGTACTCGTGTCTGAGCGAAACGTTACTGATTAGCAGATTAATGTCTTTAAGCATGGCCGACACATCGCCCACCGGCACCAAAAGTCCAGTCTGATCTGGCTCCAAAATCTCCCGTCCCCCATGGTGGGCGAAGGAAACCACTGGTAATCCGAAAGACATCGCCTCGATAATCACCATACCCAATCCCTCAGTACGGGAGGTGGAAAGAAACATGCTGCCCGCCTGATAATGCTCTGCAAGTGCATTACCATCTAGAGAGCCAATAAATTCTATATGTTCAGGGCTGACGTCGGCAATCATGTTCTTAAATGTCTTCACCTGATTGGGGCGCCCCTGACCGGCAATTTGAATCTTCCAGCCTGGTGGTAGTTGTTTGGCAATCTCTACAAGATAGTCAAGCCCCTTTATATAGGTGTCAAGCCTCGTCGTAAAGATAATCTTATGTGAAGTCAGCGGCGATTGCCCATGCGACGCTAGGACAACGGGATTATAGATTACATGGGTATTGCGATTGTATTGAGAAAAAACCTTCAGATCAAAATGAGTTAAACAAACTATTGCCGAAACTGCAGTCAAAGCCGCAATGTATGCCGGCCGGTAATTCTTAGTCAGAGAGCCAAAACTATAATCAGTCGCTTCATGCATCCACGCAATTGTGTGCAATTTTGGCCGATTCTCACGCAGCGCTTTCGCAAATAACGTTACCGACCAAAAGGAGTTTAATATCACCACATCAATTTTGTATTGATCGAGATAAGCTAGAAGCCTCTTTAATTCAGGCTTTGCAAAATCCGCGGGCACAAAGCTTCGATGAAAAAGAAACTCCAGCCCTTTCCCCATCTTGTCAACCACTTCTGCTATTCCTTTATGAGGTAGCCCGAACTGGAACAACCGGTCCTCTGGCAAATCAGAATAGTTGGTCGTGTACTGGTAAGCAAAATAGTACAAATCATGCCCTTCAGCCGCTAATGCTTTGCCAATATTAGCCGCCGCAATATAAGAGCCACCATAACCAAAGCCCTGACTGACAACTGCAATACGCATTATCTTCTCCTTAACGTTTCAAAAATCGCTTTCCAACACTCAAGACATACTTAAACTCGGGAGTCTTAAAGCTAAACAGTATGTAGAGAATCATCGACAGAATAAGGGTCACGAAAGCCTTAATAATGATGCTGAGCAATCCGCCTTGTAGCGTGATAAATCTGTTTACAAGAATATCAACAATCGCTCCTGCCACAAACAGCTGTGCAATCCCCCGAAAAATCAAGACGACATACTCTCGAACAGGGCGTTGCAGGGCGTAATGATAAACGACATACCCCTCATACCATATAACAAAACCAAACGAAGAACCAATTGTTGCTAGCAGCACCCCATTGATCCCCATCTTCAGTGGAATCAGAAAAAGTAACGACAGCGCGACATTGATTGTTGCTTCAATAACCGGCTTGATCCGTTGATACCAAAACAAACCAAATGACTGAATAAATACAAAGCCCGTATTCCGATAGACTTGAATCACGTAGTTAATGACAATCAATAGCGCCGTAACCTTAGGCAGCACGTTACCCTTGCCGACCCACCAGCTAATAAACGGATCGAGTAAAACCAACAGCTCTATTCCGGTAAAAAAGGCCAGACTTTGACTGACAAAGAAGTGACGTCGAAATAAATCGTTTCTACGACTTGCATCCGCCTCCACCGCAAAATTACCGATACTTGCGGTAATTGAATTGGTGATTTGTTTACAAATATTCTGGACTGCGTTTACGATGAGCGTGTAATTTGAATAAATGCCTACCGCAATCAAACTAACAAAGGAGGAAATAAAGATATTATCTGTACCCATAACAATCTGTCCGCCAATTGTGGAGGACATGTTACCTAGAACATTTTTCTTTATCTCATCACTAGTAGCCTTGTCCACCTTAACCGCTTTCGCATGTTGAATATACGGATAACGTCGATCAACGATCCAAGAAATACAAACGTTTCCTGCAATGGTGAAGATAATTTGAATTATCAGATAAATGACGAAGTCTGCATGGATATATAAAAAGGTAATTTGAACAATATTGGCTACTAAAAGAAATAAGAAATCATTTAATGTGACAATATAAGCCTTCTGATCCGCTGAGATCAAAGACCGCTTGTATGTAAAGAAGTAACTGACAACCGAGTTGGTCAAGAACAGCAAATAAATCAAGTAGAGGTTATCTACGTGCTGAGAACCATGGATCATCAGGTGCAGAAATGGCATGACTGCGATTCCCAGCACACCGATTGTGACCCCAATCCAGTTGTAGGCCTTGCGATAAAGTTGCATTAACGCCACGATTTGCGGGTGATCGTGCAAGGCAATCGGTTTATACAGTGAAAAGATGATTGAACTACCAACGCCAAGTTCTGATACCGAAAGCAGACTCAAAATGTTAGTGAACAATCCGTTTAAGCCTAAATATGTTTCACCCAAAAACCGAATAAAGATACTACGGGCAATGAATTGTATCAAGAGCCGCATAATGTAGATCCCGGTTGAAATACCGGAATTCATAATAGAATATTCAAGACGGCCACGTTGCTTTTTCATTACCGGTCCCTCTTTCGATTACTTGAAATAAAACGTATACGGATGGTTGGTAACACGCGCAGAAGCCGGTGGCATTTTCATGTAGTCACCAAACCTCAGAGTTAAAAACTCTTTTCTAGCCTTAATCGCCATCACCGTCCGGCCAGCAAAATTGACATCTTCAAACTCGTCCGAAGAAAACCAGGCGACTGGGAAAACGCCCCAATCCTCATTGAGATACTCCGGGCGACCACATTCACTAGCCTTATCAAATGAATAGCGGGTCATCGTCTTCACATAACGTTGACGCCAGTAATTGTCATCACCCTGTGCCATTAAAGAACGGTAATGAGGATAACGAATCACTCGCTTCACATATGCTTTCCAACGAGAGAAGGAACGAGCATACGTTCCGTTTGGAAGAGTATCCATCATATTTTCTCGAAGTTTCTCGCATTCATCATGAAAGCGGTATTGCGCCACTCGGCCTGCAGGTGCACCATCCAGCGCGAAAATATCAACGAAGACCCCCATAAGGGGGTCTTCTGCACCATACACCTGATGGCTGACCATCGTCGTTGCCGGATCGACAACCTTAGCAAAAGCGTAACGGTAGTGCGCCCTAGTCTCAAAACTAAGAACAGGATAATCGCTTTGTCCAGCTAAGAGCTTAATCAACCTATCATAATCAGGCCGAGCTAACACAATGTCGATGTCATCATCCCAGGGAATAAAGCCATGGTGACGCTCAAGCCCAATTAATGAACCATAAAAAATGCTGTAGCGTAACCCGTGGCTTCGGCATATACCATCAATATAGCTCAGAATGTTTAACTCGCATTCCTGTATTTGCTGTAGCGTCATTGGTGTCAAAGAATTTACATCTCCAATCGATCTTGCTCAGGTGCAGGGCCAAAAGACACAACGCCTAGAAAAAGCCAAAAGCAGAAGGCCCCTATCCGGTTCTCGAAGATAACATCAGGCATCACACATCCAAAGACGAACATGTCAACGACGATTAACCCAAAGATAATAAAGCTGATATCATCAAGTCCACGAGCTTTAAACAAATTCTTCGCTAGTAACCAGAATTTCTCAATCAGGAAGCCAACGAGTGGAATCAACCCCATCAGACCGGTGCTGACCAGTGTCAATAAAAATAGGTTATGCGGCGTCTGGCCTGCATATGAAATATAAGTATGCGGCAACTCTTTACGAGCATAATTAATGAAGTTACGAGGGGAACCACCATAGACCGGACTACTTGCCCCAATTTCCAGTGCGCTCTTCCAAAGAGACAATCGACCGTTAGACGTATCCCCATTTTCTGTGATATCTTCACGCTCCAGCGAAACGTCACTATTCTTTTTCGTGGTCTGCGAACCCATTTTGTCCAACAAAATGATTTTAGTGGGAACGACTAAATGGGGCATTACAACTTTCACGCCCTCACTCAAACCCACAACCAGTAATACCCCTAGCAAGGCAACTCCAAGAGATTTCAGCCACTTCACAAAAACAGTATCAAAACGCCTCTGATAACGAAAAACCAAGAACAGTCCGATAAAAGTAACCAAACTCAGGTTAAGCATCGCAGAACGAGAACCCGAAAGCACGACATACAGAAACTGGATCGCCATGAGCACGCAATATCCCACTCTCGCACGATTGCCTGCCTTAATCGCACGGTTCATCATCAATAAGATGGTAATGTCGGACAAATTGGCAGCAAAGTTGGGCTCAACGAAAAATCCGTACAACCGATTTTGAACCATTCCAATTCGAACCCCATAATAAATCTTGCTCAGAGATGCGGTGTAGCTATAGTTCACGAAGAATAAGAACAAAGACCCAATAACGCTGATTGTCCAGTAAACAAACAGGATGTTTTCAAACCACCTTAACAGCTGTGGATCTTCGTGTTTACCCACATAGAAAACCGCAAAGAAGTACAGAACCTGCCATATTACCATTTTCCCGTTTGAGATAAGTGACGCTTCCGGAACCAATAAAGTCGAGACAACCATTGCCAATATAATCAAGACTAGCCAGACGTTCGGGATTTCTCGATTTGTGAACCATTCTGCCAAGTTAGTCAGCACAACTAAAGCCCCGAACAGTGCAACAATCGCAAATAGAGCTGAATCAAACTTGGAAGACACCAAACTTTCCAGAATATTCATTCTTAACAGCAACGCTATCTCGAACGAAAGTATGAAGATCCGTGTAAGTGGTTTGTTATAACCAATCAATCTTTGCATTTTTTCACCCTAACCCAATCTGATTAATTTCGATGAAGCTTAATCGCAGTTGCGTAACACTTGATGCTTAACATCAGAGCTGTCATTGCCACCTTACGCGCCCCGGTAAAAATCCTGTCTCGAAGAATAAAGAAATAATTCGACCGAAGATAGTGGACTATTGCTTTCAAATGCCGCGGATACTTTGTCTCGGCTTGACCATTCAATAACTTATCCAACACCAGAAAATTTGCAAAACACACACGTTGATGGGCGGCATGCCTCAGCGCAGGACTAGCATTCACAAGTTTCTGCTCGTTTTTTTCCCAAGCGTCAATGAAATCAAACTGCTTTTCAGAGAAGGTCTCCGTGTTAATGCTATCCTCGCGATGGACATAGTAATATCGCTGGCGGGAATCAACAACGATTCTCGAACACTGATTGAGCACGTCCAAAATGACATAGGAATCTTCGTGATACTTACCAACAGGATAACGAAGTGTTTGAAAAATTCTCCGAGCATATAGCTTATTCACCGCATGTACGGAGATAATGTTACCCTCTAGGATCAGCTTTGTCGCCTGGTCACGGTTAAGTTCCTTATAAAAAAGGTCTTTTTTCTTCGGTTTTTCGTCACCATAGACATCATAGATTCCACAAATCGCCAGCTGAGCATCAGCCTGAATAATCGCGTTATGAAGGATTTGATACATATCCGCAGCAATATAATCGTCCCCATCAACGAACCCAAGGTAACGACCTCGCGCGACGTCTATGCCGGCGTTACGTGCATCGCTCAGCCCGCCATTTTTTTTGTGGATCACGCGCACCCGAGCATCCTCATTCGCATACTGATCACACATTCGACCGCTATTATCAGGAGAGCCGTCATCGACGAGAATGACCTCAAAATCTTTAAAGGTTTGATTCAGAATCGAATCGACACACTTTTTTATATACCTTTCCACTTTATAAACAGGAACAATAATGCTAATCTCAGGCATTCTCTTCTCACCTCGGTAACCGTGTTTGGCCAACTAGTGTTTGGTTAAGTAATAACGACCCTCATAGCGCGTATAGCTATGTTCAGGATCAATAAATACAGCATCATGATGTGGCTTTTGCTGTGCTTTAGGCGGTCTCTGCATATAGTTACCAAAAACCTGTCTGAGATAAATATCATACCCAACTGGCAGCGGCATCGCCGTGTCTTCAAACGGCAGCATCACAGCAGATTTAAAAGCTGTCTCCGGATATCGGTTTCCCATATACTTCGGACCGACGCAAAGCTCAGTGACAAGCCCCGTGTCCCGACCTTGATACCTAGTCATCCGGTGCTCAGCAAACCGCCAAATTCGGTAGCGCATCTGTTCACTTCGAAACAAGCCGAGCAGCAGACGACTGCCTGCTGCGATGATACCGCCATGAGTCTCAGGTACTAGTTGTTCCGAAAACAAGGCATACACCATCGCCCAGGCGCGCTGAACATCATGTCCAACCTTGCTGACCGGTGCCACATCCAATGGAAAAACATCAATGGCAACCCCGTGCACAACGTCTAGATCTTTCTGATACGTCTTAATAAAAGTAGTCTCGCGATCCCTGACCGTCACAAAATTGTTGCGGTTAACGAAGTGCTGACTAGCCACTTCTAACGCAAAACGTTGCTCAGGCCCTTTAGGCCAAAGCTGAATCAGCTTTTGATAATCTGCTCTGGGCATGAAGAAATCAAGATCATCGTCCCAAGGCACAAAGCCATGTTCACGCACCGCACCGATAGCACCACCGCCACAAAAATAGCAAAGGAGCTCATGCGATTGACAAAAATCGACAAATACCCGTGCGATTTTAAGTGTAGCATGCTGAACCTTTGCTAATTTCGGATCATTACTATACACGTTGGCCCTCCATTACTGCCTTAACTTCTTGTGGTAGAACCACTCCCGCATTTTCCCAGGCATCACGCTGATGACAATGTGGACTCCACTGACAAAGACAAAATCGCCGAAATTTCCCAGGCCTTCACGATAAACGCGATAACGCCCACCAAGACCCTCTATAAGATACTTCCAGCCGCCCCGCCGGCTGATCATGTCAGCACCCGTTCGCGCCAACACCAAGTCTTTCTGAATGTTGTACGCTTCAGATCCTTGCTTTAACATTCGCGCCCATAATTCATAATCCTCAAAGCTCTTCACCGAATGATAGTTGCCTGCCTTCAAAACTGCGTCTTTCTTGAACATAACCGTCATATGATTAAACGGATTGCGACGTTTTGAGAACTCACGGATTTCATCATTTGTCTCAGGGACGATGCGTCTTCCCACAATGTTGGCTGGATCTTCCACAAATTCACTGATGGTTGAACCGCAGATGTCCAATCCTGCTCTCAACTCGAACTCACGGTACTCCAACGCCAGACGGTCTGCCTCCATAATATCGTCAGTGTCCATCCGGGCAATCAACTCACAACAGGCCAGCTTGACACCGATTGCGAGTGCCGGTCCTAATCCTTGATTAGTCGCCTGTGGATAAATATGAAGTTGTGGTAACCAAGCCTGACTAGCAGATAACACCTGTTGGAGTGGCGCGGTGATTGGCCCATCTAGAATCATAATCACTTCTTCTGGTTGCAGGGTTTGCTTGGCGATACTTTTCAAGGCTGTGCGGAGATGATCTGGTGACTCCTTCTTGTAAAGCGACATCAGAACAGTAATCGGTGCCGTCCCCATAATAATCCTCCTAACTAAGATGCCTGATATCGTTCTCCTCAACAATCTCATGCAACTTCTTCATGCTTGGCTCCTCATCCGTATCAAGTCCCTGTGAGGAAACCTTGTCAAAAAGGATTTTAATCGTCTGCAACAGAATTTTCACGTCCAAAAAGACGCTGTAGCATTTGATGTAAAGAAGATCAAATTTCAGCTTACTGTGGTAGTCCGACGCATACTTACCATAAACTTGCGCATAGCCGGTAATGCCAGCGCGGACATTGTGGCGCAGGTAATAATGAGGCTCCTCAGCGTTAAACTGATTAACAAAGAAAGGTCGTTCAGGCCGTGGCCCGACAATTGACATATCGCCCTTGAGTACATTGAAAATCTGCGGCAATTCATCCAGCCTTAGTTTTCGCAGATACTTCCCGACAGAGGTCACACGCGCATCGTTGGCCTGGGCTAGCATTGGCCCACTCTGCTTTTCGGCATCATTACGCATTGTGCGGAACTTGTAAATTGAAAATTCGCGTTGATTGAGCGTGATCCGTGTCTGCTTGTAAATGATAGGCCCTGGTGAAGTCACCTTAACTAAGATGGCGGTCACCAGCATAAACGGAGACGCAACGATTAGAAGTAACAGCGCCACAATAATATCAAAGACTCGCTTAAAGAATGCATTCTCCGAAGACAGGCGGAAATCACTAATGCCCATAACGCTCTCATCTTCGAAATTCATTAAATTAGGCCGCAACATCAATAAGTTATCAAATGTTGAAGGAAACATCAGATGTTTGTTTGCCTTCAATACGAGATCAACGATTGCCCGCCTGTCATCGTCAGAGATGTCTTTAGTCAGATAGAAAACATCAACATCAGGCAACACGTTCTTCACGTTTTCAACGAAATGATCCGTCACCACCACGTCAACCTTGTGCTTGTTGTTCTTGGCCGAGTTGAAGTTTTGAATCACCGCTGGCAAATCCTCCACATGAGACACAACAGCAACTCGCTGACTGGGAGTTAATCTCAGATAGAGGAAAAAGATAATTACCCGGTAAATGCTTAATGTAATCGCACTTACAACAAAGGAAAGAAGCAACACCGAGCGAGGAAAGGCAAATAACCTTCCCAAGAAGGTGATCATTATCAGACCCATAATTGTCAGTACTTGGCCTAAAATCGTAATAAAGATAATGTCGCTGACGCGGCGGTTGTAGTAAACATAGGCACCAAGTAGAAAATTGACCAGTAGAAAGACCACGGTCAGCCAGACCACGGATTTTTCATATGTGTAAAAATTCCGAATGGGAATAGCCCGGCCAAAGCGCAGATAAAACGCGATCAAGACGCTGGCATTGAAGACCACCACATCGCCAACCACTGTTATAAACCGTTTCAAACCGCCCCATGAAGCTTTTTGTTTCATAACAAACCCTCTCAACAAATGAATTGCATCAGTGTGCTACTCGAATTATCACTAATTATGATTACAGAAAAACGGTCACCCCATATCATACCAAATCAGGCGACCGTTCCAAAACAAAGCCTGAAAGCTTTAACAAATTTATGAGGTCTAGACAATCTCATGAACATGAAAAGTTAACGGCTCTATATTATGTTGTGTCCAATCTTTCAACAGACCAGCAGTTTGCTTAGAGCGATCGATCAGTACAATCCCACAGTCACCACCGCCTGCTCCGGAGAATTTTGCCGCTCCGCCGGCCTTTTCTGCCAATTCGCACATTGTTTTCAAAGCGTCTGTCTCAATTTCCACCTCGGAAAAGCGCGCCAACTCATCCAAGGAGTGACGATTGCGCCTGAGACACTTCTGAATCACGGTTAGGGAATGGTTTCTGAATCCCGCAATCATACTTTGAATGGTTTCCCGACTATCAGTTAAAAAGCGCTGGTATTCTTCCTGCTTCTGAGCCTTCGCGATGGCTATCTTGTCTACTAAACGAGATGTAGAGGCTGGCGAACCAGTCCAACCGATAAGAAGTTTGAGTGCTTCAGGGGCCTGCAAAAGCTCAATCGATAATTGCGGCCAGTCCATCTTCAACAGTTCGCTCAGCTGATGAGTTCGGCGTTCCGCTGCCAACCAGTCCTTGTCAAACGACTGATAGGCAATCCATCCCCCATAGACCGAGGCCGCGATATCGCCTAATGAACCGTTTCCTTGAACATCCAAGTGTGCGATTGCAGAGAGCTTGTAGAGTTGATCAGAGGTCATTTTCAAATCGTAAAACTCATTCAGAGCTTTCACCGTAGCAACCGTGACTGCTGCCGAACTCCCAAGCCCATATTTTTTACCGTCCTTGGAGTCCAAATCAGAGTCAACGTAAAGCCTGTACAGTGCCATAGGCTTTCCTTGCTCTCGTGCATACTGCTCGGTTAATTTAATTGCACTTAAGATATAGTGGAAGGGATTGTCGCGGTTATCAAACACCATCTCGTCACCTTCCCGCTGCCAGAGAAGCGAGTTCTCCTGATACTGTTTCGAGACGATACTGCCATACTTGGCCATCTTCTCAACCGTAACTGTGACGAACTGATTTAAAGCTACGATAATCGCGGGGTACCCAGTTTCCACCACCGCGTACTCGCCAGCAATATACAACTTGCCTGGCGCCTGCGCTGTTACCACCATCATCAGAACCCTTCCCAAATATTATCAATTGCACGTACTAATTCCAATTCGATTATAAGTGTCCTCGCCTCGGCTGACCGGTGACGCGCTTAACTGTAACTATTTCTCAAGAAAGGCAGTCCGACCCGATAAACTTTGTTCAGAGAATCTCCTCTGATCCCCCAGCCTCTTAGTAGTAGCGCCAGTCGAGGTGAAAAGTGTATGTATTATACAATACCCGGTTAATCCTAGTCGGGTACAGGCACAACCACCTAATCACTGCCTTATTTCTACTACAGACCTCTTTCTGGAGCCATAAAGAAGCGACACTGCATTCTCCAACACCCAATCTATTAAACGAATCCAATAACCGACAAACCAATTTGCTTCATTTTACAGTTTTAGTGAAACAATCTTTCAGACAATACTGGTGGCCGCTCGTAATATCGTATTGAATCAGTCGATAATCGTGCAAAAGGCGTTTTTGTGCACGGCTTAGCTTGCTTTCATCGATCACTTTACCAGATTCGGTCACAAAATTAAGTGCTTCAACCTTTGCATCGCCTGATTGGCTCGATTGACTTTCAGACTTATCTTGACTGCCAGAGGCATTAGTCCCTAAAACGCCCAACGCTTGCCACATCGTTGGCAACTGATGCTGCACATCGGTTAGCAAGGCTGTATACGGGTCTACTTTCGCATTTCCTTCCTCAAGAGCCATCGGGATGAAATCGTTGGTACTTACAAACTTATGACCTTCACTAACTTCTTTTGCACCATGCTCTCTCGCATATTTATTAGCATAGATGAAATAGTCTGTTGAATATTTTTCAACGGAAGCTGGTAAATCATAGATACCTGGCAGATGGTCGCCATAGAAGACCATGATAACTGGTTTATCCAACTTATCGATTTGACTGATGAAGGCTTTAACAGCAGTGTCAGTATATGAAATACCTTGCGTAAAGTGCTGAACTGACGCTTTCATATTTGGCGCGAAACCACTACCACTAACCTGATAGTCGTGATCAGGATAAACATCCGCCGTGTATGGCATGTGATTTTGCATCGTAATCAGATTCAAAAATTGTCCTCCCTGCCGAGAGTTAATTTGAGCCAAGGCGTTAGCATAGGCAGTCTGGTCGGACAGATACATAGATTTGCCAATTCGCTTCTGATCAATAATTTTATATTGACTACCAAGATAGGCAAACTTGTTGAAAGAATATTTACGGTACACTGCCGGCCGATTATAATATCCGCCAGTGTACGGATGTATCGCCGAGGCGTATTCAAAAAGGTTTCCCACATTCGGTGCAATCTTCTCACTAGGCACGACTTGGCTATTGGGAATCACATTACCAGAAGCAAAGAGCCCCATCGACATGCCTGTTAAAGACATATATTCCATATTGGCCGTACCACCACCATAACCCGCACTAATCATCAGTCCGGAAGTGGTCCGCCTCTTTAACTGAGTAATATAAGGGATAGGATTTTGGTTTAGTTTCAAACCTGCTATGTGAGTCGGATTCGAAAAGCTTTCAGATAAATTAAACATTATGGTTAAGTTCTTTGGCCCCCAGTTTACAATTCAAGTGCAACACCTTAGCGACTAGACCAAAAAGGCCATG
>NZ_AYZJ01000042.1:0-39343 GCF_001436615.1 Lacticaseibacillus camelliae DSM 22697 = JCM 13995 | reverse complement strand
TAGACCACTATCAAGGATTCGTTATCATCGTTGCACTTGACTTGAAAATTGAGGTACAAAAAAAGGTCGCCTCCCAGCGGAAGCGGCCTTTTCGGTAACATCAGTGGTGCATTCTAGTGCAGTTCGTCCCATGGGTCCAGCGGAATCGGCTCGGTCTGCGTTGCGGCCAGGATCTCTGGTGTCAGCAGGTCTTTGCGAATTGCAACTTCATAGGCGTACTGCTCGAACCAGCTTTGGTCGGCGACGTAATAGCCGTCGTTGCCGCGGTCCTTGCCCCAGGAGTTTTCGACCTTCCAGCGGGTCGGCTGGCCGTTGTCGTCCAGGTCCACACCGGTAAGGGTCATCGCGTGGGTGACCTCAGCCTGCCGAGTGGCGAAACGCTCGGCCACACCCAGCTTCATGTCAAAGCCGAACAGGGTGGAGTAGTCGTACAGGCCGCCGGTCAGGGTGCCGGTATCGCGGTCGACGTCTTGACCGACATCATTGCCGAACCAGACCGCCTCGCCGGCTTGCAGCTGCTTGATCGCCAGTTTTGCCAGCTGGTCTGCTGGCACGTTCACAAAGGTGATCGGCCGGCCGCCCACAACGGTGTTTTGACTCGGCAGACTGTAAGCTTGGAAGTACTGCTTGGTCTTGCGCGGATCGGCGACGAGGTTGACGTACTGGCCCAGGTCCCAGCCAACATACTTGGCGTAGAATTCCTTTGGGGTCAGGCCGCGGTCGGCGTGGAAGTTTTTCTTGTCGTCGCGGTACTCGAAGTCGAAGGTCGCTGGCGGGTTGCCGTACGCGTAGGCCACAATGCGGTAAATGGCGCTGAGGTTGTCGTCCTTGATCGCTTCGAGCGCGTCCTGATCCTTGCCGGCCTTGGCCGCCTGCTGGATCTCGCTGGCCGCTTTGCGCAGCTTGAGGTTCAGCACGGCATTAATTTGGCCGGTGGCGGAGCTGTTGAACGTTTCAGGCATGACCGACTTCGGCACAATGCCGTACTTTTCGATCAGCGCCGGGGCGTTGTCGAACTGACCGCCGTCACCGTTAGGCTGCTCGAGCAGGGTCGCCAGTTTGCGGTCCTCAGTCGGGGACGCGGTGGGGTTCGCGATGACCTGTTCGAGAAACAGGTTGGACTTTTCAATGCGGTCGTAAAAGGCCAGGTAGGCCTGGGACAGCTCGAGGTCCTTGATGCCGAATTTTTCACCGGCAAAATGGCGCATGGTGTTCAGTTCTGAGAACATCCAGCAGCGCCCGGACTGCTTCTGGTTCGTGACCTTACCCGTGTCAAGCTCAATGGAAAAGGCGAGCTTAATGGCCTTGTCGTTCAGCGTGCCGCGGCTTGCTGCCTGCGGGCCGACGTTTTGGACGGCCTTGGCCAAGGCATTGGCGCCCGGCTGACTTTCCAGATCTTTTTTGTACTGGTCGATCTGATCAAACGAAATTGCTTTTGCCAAATTTTTCACTCCTCACTAAAACATATTACTCAGTCTACCGCTTTTCTGAGACGACGTGAACAACTTTATGAGAGAAAAATGAAACTCTCTTGCCTGATTTTAAACTTAGCCTGAAATTTTTCCGTAAGCTGAGGGCCTTGCCTTGGTGTGGCCGGCTCCAGGCCTGTGCAGCTATGATATAATAATGACAACTTTGTCGCGAAAGGGCGATCCCGTTGCTGAAAAAGCTACATTACCTCGACTATAAACTATTAGTGCCATACCTCGTCCTTTGCGCAACCGGGGTCGTGATGGTGTATTCGGCCAGCGCCTACTGGATTCAGACGCAGTATCGCTGGGCGGATAACGCCGTGATGATCAAACAGCTTGCGTTCGTCATCGCGGGGCTCGTGCTGGCGCTGTTTTTCTTCTACTTCAAACTCAGCTTGTTTCGCAAGCCCAAGTTTCAGGCGGCGCTCTGGTTGATCTTGTTTGCCTCGTTGTTCTACCTGTTGGTGGTGGGGCGCTCAGTCAATGGCGCGGCGGCCTGGATCCCGGTTGGGCCCATCAACGTGCAGCCGACCGAGTTTGCCAAGTTGATTGTCATTTTCTACTTGGCTTATATGTTCAGTCAGCGGCAGGACAATATGCGACGCCCCGATTTTTCACTGAAGGAACTCGTCAAGCCGCTGTTCCTGGTCGGGATGGGTATCTTCTTGGTCCTGATCGAACCGGATACCGGCGGCGCCATCATTATCACGGGCATCACGCTGATCATGCTTTGTGCCAGCGGCATCTCGCTGCGGTGGGGGACTGGTTTTTTCGCCGGTCTGGTCGTCCTCGTCGGCGGTTTGTACTATGTGTTCGCCAACGTCAAGCTGCCGCACTGGCTGACCAAGCATTACCAAATCCAGCGGCTGACCGCGGCGATTCACCCGTTTCAGGAAAGCAAAACGGTCGGCAACCAGGTGGTCAACTCTCTGCTGGCAATCAACCACGGCGGCTTGTTCGGCGTCGGGCTGGGCAACGGCACCCAGAAGCTCGGCTACCTTCCCGAGCCATACACCGACTTCATTTTGGCGGTGATCGCCGAGGAGCTCGGGCTGGTCGGTGCGGCCATTGTGATTGGGCTGATTTATTACCTGATCGCGCACATTTACCTGATCGGTATTCGCTCGAAAAACGCGTACCGGTCACTGATCAGCTATGGCATCGGGACGCTGATGCTGATTCAAACCACGTTTAACGTCGGGGCGGTGACCGGGCTTTTGCCAGTCACCGGGGTCACGCTGCCGTTCATCTCGTACGGCGGCTCGTCGATGCTGGTCCTGAGCATCGCGATGGGTGTGATGCTCAACATTTCGGCGATGGAGAAGCAGGCGCTGGTCGGCAAACCGGCTGGCAAACGGGTCAAGTGAAAGGAAGCACGCACATGCGTAAAGTCTTAGTGGCTAACCGCGGCGAGATCGCGGTGCGGATCTTTCGGGCAAGCGAGGAATTGGGGCTCAAGACTGTCGGCATTTACGCCAAGGAAGACGAGCTAACCATTCATCGGTTCAAGGCGCAGGAAAGCTACCAGGTCGGTGCCGGCAAGGGGCCCATTGAGGCCTACCTTGACATGGACGACATTATTCGCATTGCCAAAGAGTCTGGGGCGGACGCGATTCATCCCGGCTACGGTCTACTGTCGGAAAACGCCGAGTTTGCGCGGCGCGTCGAGGCGGCCGGGCTGACCTTTGTCGGCCCGCGCCCGGAGCTGCTGGACATGTTCGGCGATAAAGTCGCGGCCAAGCGGGCGGCGGTCAAGGCCGGTCTGCAAACCATCCCGGGCATGACCGAGCCGACGTGCGATTTTAACGAAATCGTGGCCTTTACCGAAAAGCACGGCTTCCCGATCATGCTGAAGGCGGCCTCCGGTGGCGGCGGCAAGGGCATGCGCATTGTCCACTCCGAAAAGGAGCTCAAGGACGTCTACCAAAATGCGGTGTCTGAGGCGGTGGCCAGCTTCGGCGACGACCGGATGTATGTTGAGCGCTACCTCAAGGATGCCAAGCACATTGAGGTCCAGATCCTTGGCGACCACAACGGTAACCTGATCCACCTGTTCGAGCGCGACTGCTCCGTGCAGCGGCGCAACCAAAAGGTGATCGAAATTGCGCCGGCGGTCGGGCTGGCGCCAGCGCTGCGGGCCAAGATCTGCGATGCCGCCGTGGCACTGATGAAGAGTGTCAACTACGACAACGCGGCCACTGTCGAGTTTCTGGTCGAAGGCGACCAGTTCTACTTTATCGAGGTCAACCCGCGGGTTCAGGTCGAACACACCATCACCGAGCTGATCACCGATGTCGACATCGTCCAGGCCCAGCTGCGCATTGCGGCAGGGGAGGACCTGTTCAAGGATATTGGCATTCCGCACCAGCAGGACATCACGACGCGCGGCGCGGCGATTCAGTGCCGTATCACGACCGAAGACCCGAGCAATCACTTCATGCCGGACACCGGCACGATTACGACCTACCGCAGTCCCGGTGGCAACGGGGTGCGGCTGGATGTCGGCAACGCCTATGCCGGCGCGGTCGTCAGCCCGTACTACGATTCGCTGCTGGTCAAAACTTCCGTTCACTCCGGGTCGTTCCTTGGCGCCGTGGCGAAAATGACGCGCGCGCTGAAGGAATTTCGCATCAGCGGCGTCAAGACCAACTTGGCCTTTCTGCTGAACGTCCTGGAAACGCCGACGTTCCGTTCCGGCAGTGCCACAACGACCTTCATTGATGAGACACCGGCCTTATTCAAGCTGCGGCCAGTCGAAAGCCGCACTACTCAGCTGATGACCTACATCGGCCAAACTACGGTCAACGGCTTCCCAGGCGTGCACCAGCACACTGAAAAGCTGCTGGCGGATTTTGACTATCACCCGCGGTTCAAAAAGACCCAGCCGCAAACAGATCTGGTCGCCATGCTGCACGACCAAGGCGCCGATGCCGTGACCAAGTGGCTCACCGGGCAAAAACGGGTGTTGCTGACCGATACCACGTTGCGTGACGGGCACCAGAGCCTGTTTGCGACACGGATGCGCACGCGCGACATGCTGCGGGTGGCCCAGGACTTCAGCAACGCGCTGCCGAACCTGTTTTCTGCTGAAATGTGGGGCGGGGCGACGTTTGATGTCGCGTACCGCTTCCTGAACGAGTCGCCTTGGGTCCGGCTGGACCTGCTGCGCAAGCTGATGCCGCACACGCTGCTGCAAATGCTGTTCCGCGGCAGTAACGCGGTGGGCTATCAGAATTACCCGGATAACGTGATCAAGAAGTTTATTCAAGTCGCGGCAGACCGCGGCATCGATGTCTTCCGCATTTTTGACTCGCTGAACTGGGTGCCGCAGCTCACGCACTCGATCGATGCCGTGCGCGAAACCGGCAAGCTGGCCGAAGGGACGATGTGCTACACCGGCGATATTCTGGCCGACAGTCACCCGAAGTACTCTCTGGCCTATTACGTGGACTTGGGTAAACAGCTGGTCGATGCCGGCGCCAACATTTTGGCCATCAAGGACATGGCTGGGCTGTTAAAGCCTGAGGCGGCGTATGAACTCGTCTCCGCGCTGAAGGATGCGGTCGACGTGCCGATCCACTTGCACACGCACGACACCACCGGCAACGGCGTGGCGACTTACGTGCAGGCGGTCAACGCTGGGGTGGACGTGGTCGACGTGGCCCAGTCCGCGTTTTCCGGCACGACCAGCCAGCCGAGCATGGAAAGTCTGTACTACGCGCTGGCCAACAACGACCGGCAGCCGGACCTGAACGTGCAAGACGCCGAAAAGCTGAATCATTACTTCGAAAAGGTCCGCCCGTACTACCAGGATTTTGCCAACGGCGTGACCGGCCCCCTGACCGATATTTATACCGTGCAAATGCCAGGCGGCCAGTACAGCAACCTGAAACAGCAGGCCGAGTCGATGGACATCACCGACTTTGAGGCCGTCAAGCAAATGTACGCGCAGGTCAACGAGATGTTCGGCGACATTGTCAAGGTGACGCCGTCGTCCAAGGTGGTCGGCGACATGGCGCTGTTTATGTTGCAGAATCACCTGACCCCGCAGGACGTGCTGGATCACGGCGAGACGATCGACTTTCCGGCCAGCGTGGTCGACTTCTTCAAGGGTGACCTCGGCCAGCCGGTCGGCGGTTTTCCTAAAGTTCTGCAGGCCAAGATCCTCAAGGGTGAAAAGCCGTTGACGCAGCTCCCTGGCGCGCTGGCCAAACCCGTCGACTTTGAGGCCGTGCGTCAGCAGCTCGCCGCCCAAGGCCTGCCGCACCCAACCGACGCGCAAGTCCTGTCCGCCATTTTGTACCCTGAAGTCTACGCGACTTACCTAAAGAACCGGCTGAAGTTCGGTCCCATCACGGCGCTGGACAGTCAGACCTACTTCCAGGGCATGCGCATTGGCGAGCGCATCACTGTCGATGTGCGGCCAGGGCTGCAGGTCGTGATGCAGCTGGACGCGATTTCACCGGCTGATGCGGCCGGCAAGCGCACGCTGTACTTCACGGTCAACGGGCAAAAACGCGAGGTCCAGGTGCTGGACGAATCCGCGCAGCACACGGTCGCCACGAAGCGTCAGGCCGAGCCGACCGACCAGAACCAGATCGGGGCCCCAATGGGTGGCCGGCTGGTGGCCGTCGAAGTGAAGGAAGGCCAGCAGGTAGAAAAGGGCGATGCGCTCTTCGTCACCTCGGCCATGAAGATGGAAACAACGGTGCACGCGCCGTTTGCCGGCACGATCACGCACTTGTATGCCGGCGAAGGCGACCTAGTGGAAACCGGCGAGCTGCTGGCCAAAATGAAGCCGCTGGCGCAGAACTGATTTTGTGAGGAGGAATTGCATGCTTGAGGTCACCAAACGCCAGGGCCTAGTGGTCTGGGTGTATTCACTCAAACAGATGAAGGCCTTGCGTCATTACGGCACGATTCTTTACGCGTCGCGCCGCATGAAATATGTCTATTTATACCTGGATATGGACAAAATTGACGACACCATGGCCAAGCTCAAGAAACTCCGCTTCGTCAAGGGGGTCGAAAAGTCCCAGCGGCCGTTCATCGCCACCGAGTACTCCGGGGACACCAGCCTGTCCGCGCTTGAGGACGACCAGGACGACGATGCGCCCAAGAGGTACCGCGATGCGCGTCATTAGCGGGGAATTTCGCGGCCGGCGGCTTGCCGCCGTGCCTGGTGCCAGCACGCGCCCAACGGCAGATAAGGTCAAAGAGTCCATGTTCAACATGCTCGGCCCATACTTTGACGGGGGTGACGCCTTAGACCTATACGCAGGCACCGGCGCCCTTGGCATCGAGGCCGTGTCGCGCGGCATGGCCACCGCCACGCTGGTCGACAAGGCGTATCCCGCCATTAAGGTCATCAAGGAAAATGTTGGCCAGCTGCCGCACCCGGAGCGCTTCACCGTGGTGAAAAGTCCGGTGGACCGCGCGCTGAAAACCTTTGGTGAGGCGAACCGGCAGTTTGACCTGATCATGGCCGATCCGCCTTACGCCAAGCAGGAAGCGCTGGCGCAGCTGGCGCTGATTGCCGAGCTGCACCTGCTGGCACCGGCAGGCACGGTAATGTTTGAAACGGGCATGGACGTGGTTTACCCCGATGTGATCCCAGGCTATGACAAGGTGCGCCGTCAGACGTACGGTGTCGCCCAAGTATTGATCCTGAAGCAAAGCGAGGCAGAGTAAATGGTCAAAGCAATTTTTCCCGGGAGTTTCGATCCCTTCACCAATGGCCACCTGGACACCGTAACGCGCGCCGCCAAAATGTTCGACACGGTGGTGGTCGCCGTGATGACCAACACATCCAAGCACCCGCTTTTTTCGGCAGCCGAAAAGGTCGCGCTGATCCAGGAAGCGACGGCAGGGCTGGCCAATGTGGACGTGGTCGCCGCGCCTTCGATGCTGACGGTGCGGTTCGCCGAGCAGATCGGTGCCACTGTGCTGGTGCGCGGCGTGCGCTCCGGCAAGGACCTCGACTACGAGCAGGACATCGCGGAGATGAACCAGGTGCTGTCGCCGCAGCTGGAAACGGTGCTGCTGCTGGCAGACAAGCGCTACCGGTTCCTGTCGTCCAGTTTGATCAAGGAAGTCGCGACGTTTGGCGGCGATGTCAGTTCGCTGTTGCCGGCGAACGTGAACGCCGCAGTCATGGCAAAGTTAGGTGATGCGCATGAGCAAGCGAAAACAAACCAGTAGGAAACGGCGTTGGGGAATCATTGGGGGACTGGTGGCTGCATTTGTGGTGGTCGCCGGTCTCTTATTTTACCCGACGAATTGCTACGCCGAAGTGCCCGGCTCGGCCGAGTCGCTGAAGCCGTATGTGACCGTCGAAGGGAAGAAGGACACGGAAAAAGGGGCCTACATGCTGACGACGGTCGGCGTGGTGGGCCCGGCGTCCCCGGCGCTGCTGCTTTGGGCCAAGATGCAGCCGTACTCCGAAATCATGTCCAAGCAGGAGCTGATGGGCGACGATGATTCGAAGTCCTACGCCTTTCTGCAGGAGCAGTACATCAAAAGCGCGGCGAACAACGCCGTCCAAGCTGCGTTCAAAGCGGCAGGCAAGCCGGCCAGAATGCGGCACCTGGGGATTTACGTGATGTCGCTGGTCAAGGGCTCGCCGTTTAAGGACAAGCTGGAAGTCGGCGACACCATTACCGCACTGGACGGCAAGCGCTACACCACTGCCAACCAGTACATCAAGGAAATCCAGTCGCGCAAGATTGGCTCCAGCCTGACTTTGACCTTCACGCGCAAGGGCAAAGTGCACACGGCGACTGCCAAGCTGATGAAGCTGCCTGGGACCAATAAGGCCGGCATTGGCATTGAGTTGACCGAGCACACGACCATCAGCACGACGCCGAAGGTCAAAATCGATGCCGGCCAGATCGGCGGCCCGAGTGCCGGCCTCATGTTTGCGGTCCAGGTCTACACCGAACTGACCAATCAGCACTTCCGCCACGGTCAGAAGATTGCCGGCACCGGCACCATTGACGGTGATGGCAACGTTGGCCAAATCGGGGGCATTGACAAGAAGGTCTACATGGCCAACAAGGAAGGCGCGAAAGTCTTCTTTGCCCCGGACCAGCCGGCCACTAAGCAGATCCGCAAGCTCGACCCTGGCTACGAAAATAATTACGCCGTGGCCAAGCGCACCGCCAAGCAGATCAAGACCAAGATGAAAATCGTCCCGGTCAAGACACTGAAGGATGCGCTGGACTACTTACGGACCCATTAACCATCGAGTCGTCGCGGTTTGCGGCGGCTTTTTTATGGTGCGAAGGGCTGGCGGTTTTAGCGGGCTAGGCTAGCCACTCCCGCGTTGCCAGTCCGTAGCCCGTGTATGGTGCGAAGGGCTGGCGGTTTTAGCGGGATGGGTAGCCGCTACGCATGTCAGAGGTATTGCCGCGGGTTTTTGGCGGCGAGGCCTCTGGCGCAGCTGGATGCTCCCGCGTTGCCAAGTCGCAGCCCGTTTGTTGCAGTTGTTTCTCCCGCAGCAGTTGGCTATGATTAAAGCAATGCGAGAAAACAGTGAAATCACGAGGAGGAAACATGACAGATAAACCACGGATTCAAGATGATCTTTACATGGCCGTCAACGGCGACTGGCAGGAAAAAACGGTGATCCCGCCTGACAAGGCGATGGTCAGTGCTGACTCCGACCTGACCGATAACATTCGCGCCAAGCTGGTCAAAGATCTGACCGCGTTGGCCAACGGCGAGCAGACGACCAATGACCCGGCGCTGCAGTACGCCGCCAAGCTGTACGTGAAAGCCAGCGACAAGGCGGCCCGCGACGCACTGGGCATTGCGCCGATTGTGCCGCGGCTAAAGCACTTGGAGAGTCTTAAGACGCTGGCCGATTACAAGGCCGCGCTGCCGGAGTTGGTCCAAGACGACTACCCAGTGCCGTACGACTGGATGGTCATGGCCGACATGCACGACGCGACCACCAACCAGCTGCATCTGGCCGGCTTCAGCACCATTTTGCCGGACGCGGCTCAGTACGCGGAGGATACGCCGGAAAACCAGGAGAAGTTTGATGCCTGGCGCAAAATGGCCCTGGGCCTGCTCGAGGCAGCCGGCTACGATGCTGACACGGCTGAAACTTACGTGACCGACGCACTGGCCTTTGACCAGCGACTCGGCAAGCTGACCCCAACCAACGAATTTCTGGCGGTCGACACCAACTGGGACCACCCGACCAGCTGGGCCGACCTGGCCGACGAGACCAGCAACATCGGTCTGACCGATGCCTTGGCCAGTGCGCTGCCCGCGACGCCGGCAACGGTGAATGTCCTGATGCCGGATGTGTTTGCGCAGATGAACACCCTGATCTCAGAAGCCAACTACCAGCAGTGGCAGCACCGCGCCATCATCAACGAACTGCTCAATGACGCGGACCTGCTCAGTGATGACCTGCGCACCCAGGCCGGTGCCTACGCACGCTTTTTGACCGGTCAGGAGGCGGCGACGGAATGGGTCAAGGCGGCCTTCCAGCTGACCAACGCGTTCTTTGCCGATTCAGTTGGTCTGTATTACGGCCGCACGTACTTCGGTGAAAAAGCCAAGGCTAACATTACGGCGATGGTCGAAGAGCTGATTGCCCAGTACCAGGTCCAGCTCAACCACAACACCTGGCTGAGCGCCGAGACTCGCGACAAGGCCATCCGCAAGCTCAAGACGATGAAAATCAAGATGGGCTATCCGGACGCGGAGCCCAAGCTGGCGCTGCAGCTGCATTTTGACGACAGCGATAACTTAGTTGAAGCCGTCGCCAAGCTGACCAGCCAGGTTCAGGCCTTTCGCTTCGGCCAAGTTGGCCAACCGGTCGACCGCAGTGAGTGGGCGATGCCGGGCTACCTGGTCAACGCGTGCTACGATCCGTCCAAAAACGACATTACGTTCCCCGCGGGCATTTTGCAGCCGCCATTCTACAGCCTTGACTGGTCGCGGGCCGCTAACCTTGGCGGCACCGGGGCGACGATTGGCCACGAGATCTCGCACTCCTTTGACAATAACGGCGCCGAGTACGATGAGAACGGGTCGATGAACAACTGGTGGCAGCCGGCAGACAAGGCTGCCTTCAGCAAAATCGTCGATGCGGTCGCGGCGCAGTTCGATGGTCGTGATTCGTACGGCGCCAAGATCAACGGCCGGCTGACCGTGTCGGAAAATATTGCCGACAACGCCGGCATGGCGGTTGCCTTGGCCGTGCTGGGCAAGGATGCGTCGCAGGAAGACCTGCAGACCTTCTTCAAGGCTTACACCAAGTCCTGGGCGACCAAGATGCGGCCCGCCATGGCGCAGAACCGGGCGACGACCGACGTGCACGCGCCGGCGCAGCTGCGCGTCAATGTGCCAGTGCTGAACTTTGACGCCTGGTACCGCGCCTTTGACGTGAAGCCGACGGATAAGATGTACCTGGCACCGGAAAAGCGCATCAACATTTGGGATAAGTAAGCGGCCAGTTTGGCCCGAGCCGTCGCAGTCAGCTGCGGCGGTTTTTTCGTGCCCTCGCGTAATCTAACTGCGAGGTGATCGAAATGGCAACAGTGAAAGAGTGGGTGCGTGAGTACTGGTACCTGGGCCTAGTGGCGGCTGTGGTGGGCGTCTTCTTATTGTGGCAGGCGCGCCAGCCCACTCCTGCACCAGTGGCGGAGCCGCTGGGGTCAAGCGTCAGCAGCCTGAGCAGTCCCGCCAGCAGCGCGGTGGCAAGTCCCAGTGTCCCGCCGAAAAATGGGTACGTGCACATCAAGGGCGCCGTGAAGAAGCCCGGCGTCTATCCGGTCGAGGCCACGACACGCTGGGTCGATGTCGTGGCGCTGGCCGGTGGGTTGGCTGGAAATGCCGATGTGAGTCAGGTCAACCTGGCACAGCTGGCCGTCGATCAGGACAGTCTGTACATTCCCAAGGCCGGTGAGGAAGTGCCAGCGGCCGCCTTGCCTGCGTCTGGCGGGGGTGCAGCGGCCACGGCCAGCAGCGCTTCCGGCGCGCTGGTCAATTTGAACACAGCTACGGAAACGGAGCTTCAGACCTTGTCCGGTATCGGGCCGAAAAAGGCGGCCGACATCATCGCCTACCGTGACCAAAATGGGGGGTTCAAAGCGGTCGAGGATCTGAAAAACGTGAGCGGCATCGGGGATAAAACCTTCGAGCGCCTGGCCCCGCTCGTCACGGTTGGGCCATGAACCGGCGTGGCATTTTTCTGCTGGCGGCGGGGATGGGTGGCATGCTGGTGTTCATGCAGCCGTGGTGGCTCGGGTTGCTACTGATTGGGTGGGCGCTTTTTAAGGCAGCCCGGATTGCGAGAATCGGCTTGCTGCTGGCGCTGGTGATTGGGCTGGCTTGGGGCTATCACACCGCGCAGCTCACGGCTGACCCGCCTCAGCCAAGCGGTGCGGTGACCGTGATGCCCACGGCTTGGCAGGTGACCGGGGAGCTAGTCCGGTACACCGGCACAGCGGCCAACGGCGTGCCAATCAGCGGCAGCGCCAAGGTGACCGGAGAGCTTGCGACCGCGCTGCGCCAGATGACGATCATCACCACCGTTGAGTGGGCAGGGGATTTGACGCGCTTGGGCGGCGCGCGCAATCCCTACGAGTTCGACTACGCGATCTACGCGTGGCGCCAGAATCAGTTGGCGTGGCAAAGCCAGCAACAGACCCTTCAACTGACCGCCCGGCCGGCGCGCGGCATTATCGAGCAGCTGCACGTGCTGCGGGCTAAGGTGTTACTTCACCTGCGCCAGCTTGCGCCGCGGACTCAGGCGTATGCAAAAGGGCTGCTGCTGGGGCAGGTGGACAGTGATTTTGCCGAGCAGCGCGAAGCGTTCGTGACGCTGGGCATTTTTCACCTGTTCTCAGTTTCGGGTTTGCACCTCTACGCGTTGATCGGCGCGCTGTACTGGTTGACCGACCGGCTGCGGCTGCCAAAAGAGGCGGTCGACTGGAGTTTGCTGGGGCTTTTGCCTACGCTGCTGGTGCTGATCCCGCCGGCGGCCGGCATCATGCGCGCGGTGTGGCTGCGGATCATTGCCATGCTCAATGACCGGTTTGTCTGGCAGTGGACGCCGCTGGATTGTTTTTCTGCCGCCGTCGCACTGAACCTCGGCATGCAGCCGTACGTGCTGCACACCATGGGCGGACAGTTGACTTATCTGCTGTGCTTCGTGCTGCTGGTGATCACCACGGGCCGCTGGGGGATGAGCTGGCGGCTTGCGCTGGTGAGCACACCGGTGGTCCTGTTTCACACGTTTCGCGTGCACCTGCTCGCGTCGGTGTTCAGCTGGCTCCTGATGCCGGTCTTTGAGCTGGCCTTGATGCCAGTGCTGGTGGTCGTCAGCATCTGGCCGCACCTGCCAGGCAGCGCGGCGCTTGAGACGGTCTTAGTGCACGCCGAAAAAGGGTTGACGGCGCTGGCCGCGCTGCCCGGTGAGATCATTTTCGGCGCGGTGCCGGCGGCCTTGGCGGCAGCGGGCGTGGTGCTGGTGCTCGTTGGGCTCGCGTTTGGCCGCTGGCAGTGGCTGGGCGGCTGGGTCATTTTGACCTGGCTGGTCGTCAATGTGCACCCGCAGTACCGGGTGACAATGTTTGATGTCGGCCAGGGCGACTCGCTCTTAATCGAAGCGCCGTTCAAGCAAGGCGCGATTTTGATCGACACCGGAGGCCGCGGGTTTGGCTTTTCCGCCAATCCGCCGGCCAAGCGGGTGATCGTCAATTACCTGCGGGCCCGCGGCATCACGCACCTGGACGCGCTGGTCCTGACCCACGCGGACGCCGATCACGTCGGCGATGCGGCAGTGCTCACTAGACTGATGCCAGTCAAAACGCTCGTGACCACGCCACTGGCCGCCAGTCACCCGTACATCCTGGCGGCTAAGGCGGGCAGGGTCACGCAGCACGTGCAGGTGCTGGCCGGTCAGACGCTGGCGATCGGGCCGCTGAAGCTGCGTGTGGTGGCGCCCAGCGATGCAAGCGCCACGGAGAAAAACGCGGACTCGATCGTGCTCTATGGTAAAATAGGGGACAGCAATTGGCTGTTCACCGGGGATGCCGACCAAGGCGTCGAAACACGCGAGTTGATGCCCCAAGCGCTTGAAGTTGATATGTTAAAAGTCGGCCATCACGGCTCCAAGACGTCCTCAGCACCCGAATTCATCCAGCAGATTAAGCCAAAACTGGCGTTGATTTCCGCCGGCGTGAACAACCGCTACGGGCACCCGCACCAAGAGACGCTGACCACTCTGCAGGCGGCCGGCGTGCCGTGGCTGAATACAGCCGCGGGCGGTGCGGTGTGGGTCGATGCGAGCAGTAAGGCCCTCAGTGTGCATCAATTTTTATCGGAAGAAGGCGGCCCATGACCGTTCAGGAGCTGATCAGACAGTTGAAAAAAGGCGAGCTGCCGCCGTTGGTGCTGCTGCTGGGCACCGAGCAGGCACTGGTCGACCAAGCGCTGGCCGCGCTCAAAGCCGTGATTCCGCCCGACCAGCAGACCATGAACTACGCCACTTATGACATGCGGCAAACGGCCGTCGGGGTCGCGCTGGACGACGCCGCCTCGCCGCCGTTTTTCGGCGACTGGCGCGAAGTTGTGATCTCTGACCCGTACTTTTTGACCGGAGAAAAGCCCAAGTCCGGCCCGGAGCATGATGTGCAGGGGCTGGAGGCCTACTTCAAGCAGCCGGCGCCGTCCACGGTGATGGTCGTCGTTGCCCCGTACGAAAAGCTGGACGCGCGCAAGAACGTGGTCAAGGCGCTAAACCGGTCCGCCAAGATCGTCAACGTGGCGCCGCTGGACCAGCGCGCCGCTGAAGCCGCGGTGCAGCGCGAGCTCAAGGCCCAGCACCTGCAGATCACGCCGGACGCGCTGAACGCGCTGGTGCAGCGCACCGCCGGGGAGTACACCGCGATGGTGCACGAACTGCCTAAGCTGAAGCTGTACGCCGCAGAAGGGGCGACCATTGACGCCGCCGCTGTCGATGAGCTGGTGCCCAAGGCGCTGACGGATCGGGTGTTTGACCTGGTCGACGCCGTGGTACGTAAAAACACCACGCAGGCGCTCAGTCTGTATCGCGACCTGTTGCTGCAAAAAGAGGAGCCCATTCACTTGAATGCGCTCCTAGTGATGCAATTTAGGCTGCTGCTGCAGGTGCAGATCCTGGCGAAAAAAGGGTATAGCCAAGGGGACATTCAGCAGACGCTCAAGGTCCATCCGTTCCGCATTAAAAAAGCCCTGCAGGAGATCCGCCGCGTGGATGGCAAGACCCTGCGTCGCGCCTTCAGTGGGTTAGTCGCCACTGAAACCGCGATGAAAACCGGCCGGGTGGATAAGAACCTGGCGTTTGAGCTGTTTGTTTTGCAGTACACGAGTGGTCAGAAAATTACCTTAGGAGCCTGATTAAACGGCGGCGCGGCTCAGACCGCGGCGCCATTTTTGGTGGCCGAGGGTAAATCCTTGCCACCTGGCTTCGCCGCCTTTACGCTAGGGAAAACTGGAGGTGAGGGGAATGGCCAAGACCTGGTTGGACCAATTATTGATCAAAGCCTGGGGTATCAGCGTCGACTACGATGCGTGGACCCAAAGATTGGTCTGGCGTGTCCTGAGTGGGGCCTTGATGTTATTGCTGCCGGCTGAACTCATGGTGATGGCTGCGTATGCGCTCACCGCGGCCCGGTGGCTGATCAGCGCGAATTTTTTGGCGCTGGAGCTCTTGGTCTTGATAATTGGCGGCATCTTTGAGATTGACGGGCTGCACGCGCGCCCCCAACCTCACTTGAGTCGGCCGGCTATTCTGCTGCGCGGATTGATCGGACTCCTCTGGCAAACCGCACTGATCGTGCTCGTGGCGCTGGTTAACGGTGTGGTCTTCGGTTTCATTAGGGTGGATCGCCTTTCTGCCGCGCCGTGGGATATGATTGGGGCAGTGATCATGGGCGCAGCGGTGGCAACTCTGACCAGAATTTGGACCCAATACCAAGAAGCGGGCTGATCGGGGGGACATCACGGAAGCGAAAAAACGCCGCAAGCGCATGGCTTACGGCGGATCATCTGGCTACGGCGGGTGACGCGGGTGGGGTGACTCGCCCCGCTCAGTGCGACTGCCTTCTCACCCGACAAAAAAAGCCTGCACACGGCAGGCAATTGGTTGATTACTTGAGCAAAGCGTGAAGACGGCTCTTGTCGCGGCCAGCCTTGTTCTTGTGGATCAGGTGCTTGGTGGCAGCCATATCGAGGGCGCGTGCTGCGTCCTTGTACAGGTCCTGCGCGTTGTCAGCGCCGGCAGCTGCGGCTTCGCGGAACTTCTTGACCGTGGTACGCATATCGTTCTTTTGACCGATATTCAGCTGACGAGCAGCTTCCTGGGTCTTGACCCGCTTGATTGCTTGTTTGATTTGTGGCATGAATTTCACCTCCGGGCTGAGTTTTGTAGTGCGTAGCTTTTGTTTCAACAGATAGCATTATACCGAAGGCTTGGCCTCATTGCAATAAAAAGTTGTAAAGGGAAAATGCTTGATAGCCGTGTCCAGAAAGGAATGTTTCTTTATGAGTCAACATCATGCGTCGCTGGATTCACCAGTCACGGAAAAACAGCTGTTGCGGTCAGCATGCGTCAACGCCCTTTGGTTTGTCATTGCAGGCGCCTTTTTCGTGACTGCAATTCCGGAGTTCAAGAGCCGCACGTCGGTCGTATACGGCTTGGCGTACCTGGCGATTGTTGGGCTCGCCCTGTATAATGGGTACACAGGGCTCCGGGACGTGATTCACACGTTCATGCGCAATCAAGCGCCGCGGTAAGCCACAGTTGCAATCCGGCCGGCACTGGCGTAAAGTAATTAACGTTCCAAGAACCTGACACTTAGCCCGGCGGCTCACCGCGCTTCGCTCAGTCTCAGGCAATTTATATGAAGGGTGGAAATATTCCATGGCTGTAACAAAAGAGCAAAAAGAAGAAATCATCAAGAAGTACGGACGTAAAGAGGGCGACACTGGTTCACCAGAGGTCCAGATCGCGCTTTTGACCGCCGACATCAACAACCTGACCGACCACATGTCCAAGCACAAGAAGGACTACCACTCATACGTTGGTGAAATGAAGAAGATCGGCCAACGCCGTAACTTGCTTCGCTACCTGCGTAACAAGGATCTCGCCCGTTACCGTGACCTGATCAAGAGCCTCGGCCTGCGTCGTTAATATTGAATTTTCCAAACCACTTTGCTTCGGCAAGGTGGTTTTTGTTTGCTCCAAATAACGCCGCCACCAGCCGAGATAGGCTTTCCTTGGTTGCTGTGGTACACTGGAACAAGGAATAATTCGTTGTCACCTTAGGGTGGCGGAAAAACCTAATACAATCTACGAGGTGTACCTATGAGTAAAATCAAAGTGGTCGCCCTCGGTGGTGTGCGTGAGAACGGTAAAAACATGTACGCGATCGAAGTGGACGATCAAATTTTCGTTGTCGACTTTGGCCTGAAATATCCGGACAACGAGCTGCTGGGGATCGATGTTGTGATTCCTGACCTGACCTATTTGGAAGAAAATGCCGATAAAATTGCCGGTATCTTCCTCACTCACGGCCACGCGGATGCCATCGGCGCTTTGCCATACTTCATCGGCGAGCATCCGGTTCCGGTCTTCGGCTCTGCGCTGACCGTCGCGCTGGCCAAGTTGACGCTGACGTCCAACCCGAAAGCCAAGAAGTTCAAGGATTTTCACGTGATTACCGAGAAGTCGGTCATCGACTTCGGCAAGGTCAAGGTCTCATTCTTCCCAACGACCCACAGCATTCCAGGCAGTCTGGGCATTGTGGTCCAGACACCGAACGGCTCGATCGTCTACACCGGCGACTTCAAGTTCGATCAGGGCGCACCGAAAATGTACCAGACCGACTTGTCGCGTCTGGCGAAAATCGGGGACCACAACGTGCTGGCGCTGATGTCCGATTCCAACAACGCGGAATCGCCGTACCCGCACGCCAGTGAAAATGACATTTATGATCACATTGAAGAAACCTTCCATTATCAGGACGGACGGATCATTGTGGCAAGTGTCGCCAACAATATCCAGCGCATTCAGCAGGTGCTGAACGCTGCCGCCCAGACGAATCGGCGCGTCGTTTTGACCGGCCGTGAAGTCGAGCGGGTGGTCAAGACCGCCATTCGGCTCAAGGCCCTGGAACTGCCAAATGACAACATTTTGGCTTCCACCAAGGAACTCAAAGACTTGAAGCCCGAGGAAACCGTGGTGCTGGAAACCGGCCGCATGGGTGAGCCGCTGAAGTCTCTGCAGCGCATGGCGAACAACAAGCACCGCCTGGTTCACATTCACGAAGGCGACTTGGTTTACATCACGACCACGATCAGCCACTCTATGGAAACCATGGCGGCCAAGACCCGCGACATGATCTACCGCGCAGGCGGCGAGGTCAAGGCCATTTCCGATGACCTGCATGCTTCCGGCCACGCGAACAAGGATGACCTGCAGCTGATGATCAACTTGCTGCGGCCGAAGTTCGTGATCCCGGTCGAAGGCGAGTTCCGTCAGCTTGAGGCCCACCGCGAAATCGCGGCGGACGCCGGGATCCCGGATGATCACATCCTGATGCCAAACGTCGGGGACATCATCTCTTACGACAAGGGCAAGCTGCACATCTCCGGGCACGTCGACGCCGGCAACACCATGATCGACGGGATCGGGGTCGGCGACATTGGCAACATCGTGCTGCGCGACCGCAAGATGCTCGCGGAAGACGGTATCTTCATTGCAGTGGTGACCATCGACCGCAAGAAGAAGAAAATTGTCTCCAAGCCGAAGATCCAAAGCAAGGGCTTCGTTTACGTCAAGACCTCCAAGGACCTGCTCAACGAATCGAGCGGCGTCGTCGAGAAGTCGGTGCAAAAGCAGTTAGACAACAAGTCCTTCGACTGGAGCACACTGAAGCAGTCCGTCCGCGATGACCTTTCCCGTTTCCTGTTTGACCACACCAAGCGGCGTCCGGTGATCCTGCCGGTCATCATGGAAGTCAACCAGAACAGTGCCAAGCGCCAATAATTTTTGAAATGAGTCGCATCCGCGTGGTGCGGCTTTTTTCGTGCACGGCTTCTGTCCAGCGGCGGCAAGGACTGTTATCATAGGATGAAGAGTAAAAAAAGGAGAGACAAAAAATGGCAAAAGTTGTCCCGTTGCCCAACAATGGCAGTCGCCATCTGACTTTGGGCGTTTCGGCCCTGCAGAAAAAGAATTACGCCAGCGCGGTTGCCCACTTGGAAAAAGCCTACAAGGAGACACCGTTGTTTGAAGTCGCCCGGCCGCTGGTGAAGGCCTATGTCGGCCTGAAGCAGCCCAGTCTGGCGCTGCCGTACGTCAGCCAGTACATGGAGGATTTTCTCAGCGGCGAAAGCACGACCCAATTGCTGTTCGATGTGTTGCTGGCGCTGCCGGATTACCGCTTTGCCTGGGCGGTCCTGAACCATGTTGATGGTCGGCTGCGCCAAACGCTGACTCAGCGCGTGGCGGACGCCGAGCAACAGGACGGGGCGGCCCATGCGGCGGCGATCGAGACGCTGGCCAAAAAGCTGCGCCACCTCGGCGGCTATGGCGCCCACACGCAGGAAACCATGATCTCAGACCTGGGCCGGCTGCCCAAAGCCAGCATGATCGCCGCGGCGACGCCGAACCTGACCGACCCGGATGTGCACCCGGCGATTCGCGTCAGCCTGCTGGACGCGCTGACGGCGGTGGGCGCCGATGATAAGGTCAAGGTGCTGGGGTACCAGACTGAGGGTGAGATCGTGCCGAGCGCGCTGCCTGGCGTCATGAACGACAAGACGCTGCTTGCGGTGCTGAATCAGGTGCAGCTCCAGATCGGTCTGACCGACCCGGAGCTGATGCGGGCGACAGTCGAGACGCTGCGCTTCGAGCTCGGGTATTTGTACCCGTTCATCGACCAGTCAGTGACGGATCCCAAGCATTTTGCCGCCAGTTACCTCAACAAAGAAGGCGCCGACGTGACCGCCCAGGAGAAGGCCATCTTTAACTGGTTAGGGGAGCAGACCCTCAAGCTCAGCGAAATGGCGAAGTAAGCAGCGACGGGTTTTCACGTGTAAAGGGTGAAAACTTGACGCCTAGCTGTTTACAAACCCGTGGGTTCTGGTATAATCAACTTCGGAATTCATTTCCAGTCAAAATATCTTTTTGGTATTTTGGCGTGAATGTAGTACTATAGAACGTAAAGGATTACGGGCTTTTGCGCCTGTGTCTTTACGAAAAAAATACAGGAGGTTCGTTTTTTCATGGCTGAAAAAGAACACTATGAACGCACAAAGCCCCACGTTAACATTGGTACCATCGGGCACGTTGACCACGGTAAGACCACTCTGACCGCGGCGATCACCAAGGTCCTGGCTGCTAAAGGCCTGGCCAAGGAACAGGACTACGCATCAATCGATGCTGCACCTGAGGAAAAGGAACGTGGCATTACTATCAACACCGCCCACGTTGAATACGAAACGGAAAAGCGTCACTACGCACATATCGATGCGCCAGGGCACGCTGACTACGTTAAGAACATGATCACTGGTGCCGCTCAGATGGATGGTGCGATCTTGGTCGTTGCCGCTACTGATGGCCCAATGCCACAGACTCGCGAACACATTCTGCTGGCTCGTCAGGTCGGCGTTGACTACATCGTTGTCTTCCTGAACAAGACAGACCTTGTTGACGATGACGAACTGATCGACTTGGTCGAGATGGAAGTTCGTGAACTGCTGTCCGAATACGATTTCCCTGGTGACGATATTCCTGTCATCCGTGGCTCAGCTCTTAAGGCTCTGCAGGGCGATCCAGAACAGGAAAAGGTTATCCAGGAACTCATGGACACGGTTGACGAGTACATCCCAACCCCAGTTCGTGACACCGACAAGCCTTTCTTGATGCCTGTTGAAGACGTCTTCACCATCACTGGTCGTGGTACCGTTGCTTCTGGTCGTATCGACCGTGGGACGGTTAAGATCGGTGACGAAGTCGAAATCGTTGGTCTGCACGACGAAGTTTTGAAGTCAGTTGTTACTGGCCTTGAAATGTTCCGTAAGACCCTTGATCTTGGCGAAGCCGGCGACAACGTTGGTATCTTGCTTCGTGGGATCAACCGTGATCAGGTTGAGCGTGGCCAAGTTTTGGCTAAGCCAGGTTCGATCCAGACCCACAAGAAGTTCAAGGCTGAAGTCTACATCCTGACCAAAGAGGAAGGTGGCCGTCACACGCCATTCTTCTCCAACTACCGTCCTCAGTTCTACTTCCACACCACCGATGTTACCGGTGTGATCGAACTGCCTGATGGCGTTGAAATGGTTATGCCTGGCGACAACGTAACCTTCGAAGTCGACATGATCGCGCCTGTTGCCCTTGAAAAGGGTACCAAGTTCACCGTTCGTGAAGGCGGCCGTACTGTTGGTGCCGGGGTCGTTTCTGAGATCCTCGGCTAATCAACAGCACTATGAAACAGCATTCCGTGTATGCGGGGTGCTGTTTTTTTGTCCGTAGAATTGCCCATGCGCTTGGTGCACGGCTGCGATATAATTGTTGTTATGCAAAAACATCGCTTTAGTATTCAACTGGTATTAAGTCCATTCATCTCACAACTCGGCAGTGCGATTTACCTGCTTGGCCTCAACTGGCTGGTGGTTAAGCAAACCGGTGACACGAAGCTGATCGGCCTGATCACAGGAGTCGGCGGCATCATGTTCTTCCTTGGCGACTTTCTGGCCGCAATCATTGTCGACCACCACGACCGCAAGCGCGTCATGATCGGTTGCAACACGATTGCGGCGGCCATTTGTGTGCTCGGTGCCGTGCTGATCGATCCCAGTGCGCCGCAGACGTGGCTGCTGATCCTCATCACCAGTGTGTTGGACCTCATGACGACCATCAACTTTCCGGCGGCCAAGGCCATCACGCCGGACATTATCGAAGCGCCGGCCCTTCAGCGGTTCAACGCCATTGCCAACGCCGTGTTCAGCATGGCCAGCATCCTGTCGCCGCTGATCGGCGGCCTGCTGCTGAGCAGTGGGCGGCTCGGCTTTCAGGGCTTTCTGCTGATCAACGCGGGCTCCTACATTGTGGCCGCGCTGCTCGTGTGGTCATTGAACAGTCCGGTGTTTAAGCCAGGCAAGGACGCCAGCGACCCGATCAAAGATACGATCTACGGCTTGAAGTACGTCGTGGGCAACCACCAGCTGGCCCTGATGATGCTGGCGCTGGGCGCGTTCAACTTCTGTGCGGCCGGCTTTTTACTGGCGGCGCCGTACATGGCGGATCACCTTTACGCCGGAAGGCCGAGCGCGTACAGTACGTTTCTGCTGATCAATGCCTGTGGTGGGTTGCTCGGCGGCGCGGTGCTGTCGATGCAGCGCCAGCGGGTGTCGGTGATGCAAGTGTATACGGAGCAGCTGATCATCGGTGTCCTGATGGTTGGGCTGGGTTTTCACCTGACCCACGCGCTGTGGCTGGCGCTGGCGCTCATCAACGGTTTCGTCAATTCGCAGATGTTCAGCAGTGTGGCTACGCTGATGCAGGGCATGACGCCGCGAGAATTACTCGGCCGAGTGTTCGGGCTGATTTTTCTGGTATACGACGGTGTCCAGCCGCTGGGCAATTTCTTCTTCGGCCAATTCATCAAGACCTGGGGCGCGCACACTTACAGCGTCCTCGGCGCCATTCTGGTCCTGAGCTTCACGCTGCTGATTTGGGCCACGCGGCGGGCACAGAGGCGCGCGAAGGGAGGCCGCAGCGATGCCACAGCGCAGTGATTTAAGTCGCGAGGCGATGAAAAAAGCCACCGCAGTGCTTCTGTTGCAGGAGCCGCTAACCGGGAATTTATGAAGGCGTTCTTGGTCGGTCAGCGCTGGACGGCGTTCGTCCAGGCACTGTATGGTCAGGCCACAGCGCACTATCAGACGATGATGGCCGGCCAGCAGCACACCGTGCCGGACAAGGCGCTGGCGGCGTTTGCCTTGGGCGGTCACATCAACCTGTTTGCCACCTGGCTGCAAAGCGATGATCGCACGCCGCCGGAGCAAATGGGTGAGTACTATCGGCGGCTCGCTGCCGGCATCATGCACGACTTGCAGTAGCCCATCGAAACGGGACACTTTGGCCTTGATGTGTGCTGGAAGCAGGCCTCATTTCAGCTTAAAGTATTGTTGGTCAACCACCCCTGAATCAATTCAGGGGCTTGCGGGGATAGAAGCTGAATCACTTCCTTGCCGCAATTTCCACAGATACGGTCTGCGCGCTAACCAAGCGGTCAGTGTTGGCAAACTAATTCCTGCAGCTTTAACGTCCCCAGGTTGCCATAGGGACTTGGCGTACTTCGCCTTAGTCCCATGGACACCGTAGGGCCATAGGGACTTGGCGTATGATTATGCGATCGCAGCGAGGCCTTTAGCTAAAATGTTTTGGGCGGCATTCCAGTCGCGAATGTGGTGCTGACCGCATTGTGGGCAGTTCCATTCACGCTGAACGAGTGTCAGTTTGTGCGTGTTAGCCGTTCCCATCACAAATCCACAGACATGACAAGTTTGCGTCGTGTTTTTGGGGTCGACGGTAACAAACTGCTTATTGTACAGCAGTGTTTTATAAGCCAACATCGCCAGAAATTGTCGCCAGCCGACATCACTGATACTCATTGCCAACGCGTGATTCTTTAAAAGGTTCTTACTGCGCAGTTCTTCAGCGACGACCAAGTCGTGGTTCTTGACGAGTGACGTGCTGAGCTGGTGTAAGAAGCTTTTACGCTGATTAGCCACGCGTTGATGGATCTGGGCAACCACCAAGCGTTGCTTTTGATAATTTTTGGCTTGGCGTAACTGACGACGTTCCTGCTTAGCTCGGCGCGCGCGCCGTGAAAGCTTACGCTGAGCTTTAGCGAGTTTACCAATAATTTGTCGATAAAAGCGCGGATTGGCGATGGTATTGCCGTTCGAATCCGTTAAGAAGTTGTCTAGGTTCAGATCAATGCCGATCTGAGAACCGGTCTTTTTACTTGGCGAAACGAATGGTTGCGTCGAGCCTAACTGAAACGAAACAAAATAAAACCCAGTGGCATCCATGGAAACGGTAGTGGTGCCAATACGAATACTTTCTGTACGCGTAAACAGCCACTTGGGCATGCCAGCAAACCGCAAGCGGCCAATCTTACCGATAGTGAGATGGTGGCGGTCTAACAGCCGCACTGAGCCATTAGTCATCGTCGGCTGGCCCTTGCCAGACTGATAATGATTTGAGGTTTGATAAGATTGGCGTGTATTGCGTTTGTGAAAATGGGGGAAACCGGATTGGTGGACCTGTTTAAACAGTTTCCAAGCGGTGCGGTAATTCTTAATAGCATTGGCTTTCATATCAGCATCAAAATCAGAATGATTCAACCAACCATGAATGTTACTGATGCCTGTGGCCGGACGTTTCAAACGCTCTTGCAGTGTTGTGATGCGCTGCAGAACGAGACTGATAGGACACTTCACTCGCCTTAAGGTATACAGCTCGCGATTCATTGCGACCATTTCGTTGTAGATGAAGCGGCTGGCATCACTGTTGCGCTTGATGAGGCGCTTTTGCTCGGTTGATGGGTAGACACGGACACGTACCCCAAAATGATATGGGAGTTCCGCCATGGATAACGGACTGGGTTTAGGCATAACGTCACCTCCAATCGGTACCCTAATTTTACCAAACGTATGTTCTTGGTGTCAATACACCGTGTCTTTCACCGCTCTGCAGTGACTCGCATCCCTCCCCACGATTGAAATCGGAGGATTCCTGCTTCGACTATGTTGAAACGGTTGGGAAAGGTCCTGTCCTGATCCTGGTGCCCTGCGCGAACGGCACCAGTGATATTTTCAAGCCGAACGCCGATTTGCTGAAGGACCGCTACCAGGTCGTGATGTTCGATCGTCGCGGCTACGGCGAGACTGAAATGACCACGCCGCTGCCTGAAGAAGCCGCTGAGTTTACCAGTCACTACCGCCTGACCACCGACGCCAATGACGTCATTGCCTTGGCGGACCACTTCAGTCCCGACAAGCCGGTGTTTGTCATGGGCTCATCTTCAGGTTCAATCGTTGCGGCGGAAGCCTTCACCTACAAGCCGGAGCGGTTCGCTCGGGTCGTGTTGCACGAATGCCCAACGACGACGGTGATCAATACTGAAGAATTCCAGAAGAGTGATCAAGATGCCGTCGAAACAGCCCTGCGTGGTGACTTTGCCGGGGCCCGCGACAAGTTCGCCGCCGCACTGCGCGTTCAGCCGCTTGATCGGAAAATGATGGGGTTTGCGCCTGACAGCCCAAAGCCAAGCAAGCAGCGCCTGCAAGGTATGGCGTACTGGTTCAAGTACGAAATCTTGCAGTACACCAACCAGCCAATCAACTGGGCTGTGCTGAAGGCGAACCAGGCCAAGGTCCGGCTGCTGGTTGGTACCGATTCTGTCGGCTCGGTGCCGCCTGAAGTCACCCGCGCCATTGGCAAGAAGCTCGACGTGCCGGTCACCGTCATTCCCGGTGGCCACCTCGGTTACGCGCAAAAGCCTGAGGGGTTTGCGGAGACCCTGGCTGCGACCTTGGACATGCGCTGATTATCAGGTGTTAAAAAAAGCTTGTCGCCTCAACCAGAACGGTTGGGCGGCAAGCTTTTTTGGCTCGCTAGGAGTTTGCGACTTCGCGAGTGACCCGGATGATCAACCCGAGTGCGATCAAGCACAGGACTGCCAGCAGGATCAGCGTGTGCAAGGCGCCGGTCATGGTGCCAAGCGCTTGGGTGGCAGCCGTTTTCTGGCTGGCCGCGATCAGCGCGGCGGTGACGCTGGTGCCGACCGCGGCGGCGAATTGCTGCGTCGTGTTGAAAATGGCGTTGCCGTCGGTTTGCGCCTCCGGGCCGACCTGCTTCAGGCCGTTCGTCATCAGATTGCCCATGCTCAGGCCGATGCCGATCATGAAGACCAGGTACAGCACCAAGATCAGCGGGTCCGTGAGGCGCGGCATTGCGGCCATGATCAGAATTCCCAGCAGCGTGATGGCGCTGCCCAACCGCAGCGGGAGCTTAGGCCCGACACTGTCGTACAGCCGGCCGCTCAGTGGGGCAAGGAGGGCGCCCACGGCTGCACCGGGCAGGACAATGAGGCCCGCAGTCAGCGCCGTGCCGCCATCGACCAGCTGGATGTAGTTCGGCAGGAGGAAGGACAGCCCCAGAGCATTGATCTGCAGCATCGCAAACGCCAGGACATGGCTAGTAAACTCACGGTTTTTGAACAGGATCAGGTTGATGATTGGCACCTTGAGCTGGGTGGAGCGATGAATGAACAGCCCCAAGGCGATGATGCCCACCACCAAGGCCCCGCCGACTTCAAGGCTGAGCAGTGGCTGGCTGCCAAAATTGCTGATGCCGAAGATCAAGCCGCAGAAGGTGACGATAATGAGCGCCACGCTGGGCAGGTCGGTGCTGGCCTTAGAGGTCGGCACTTTTTGCTCGATGCAAAGCAGGCCGAGCAGCAGGGCGAGGATGAGAAGCGGCAGGAGAAAGACGAAAATGTAGCGCCAGCTCATCGCCGAAACGACCAGGCCGCCAAATGTGGGGCCAATGGCCGGGGCGACGCCGGTGATCATCGTGCCGATGCCCATCATGCTGCCGATTTTTGACGCCGGGACCTGTTCGATGATGATATTGAACATCAACGGCAGCGCGATGCCGGTGCCCAGCCCCTGAATGCCGCGCCCAAGCAGCAGCACCCAGAAGTGGGGGGCAATGGCGTCCAGCGCGACGCCGGCGATGAACAGCGTGATGGCGACCAGAAACAGCGGCTTGTTCTTGAAGCGGCGCTTGAGCGTGGCTGAAAGTGGCACCATCGAGGCGACCACCAGCAGATAAAGGGTCGTCATCCACTGCACAGTGTTGGTGGCGACGTGAAACTCCCGCATCAGTGTCGGGAAGGTGACGTTCATGGCGGTTTCAACAATGACGCCGCAAAACGACATGATGCCGGTGGCCAAAACGGCGCCGATGACGCGCGGGCGAATGCGCTCGGAATCAGTCATGCGCGCCTCCGTTCAGCTGGATGAAGTAAGTGATCATCCGGTTGAAGACAGCCTGCTCGGCCGGGGTGAAGGTTTTTTCCATCGCCTGCTGCTGGCCCTGAATGTAAGCCGTGATTTTTTGCTTCAGTTTGGTGGCCTTGGGGGTCAGGCTGACCGCTTTTTGCCGCGCGTCGGTCGCCGCTGCCGTGCGCTGAATCAGGCCGCTTTTTTCCATGCGCTGCAGCGTGAGCGTGGCGGTGGAGCGTTGAATGGCGAACTCGGCCTCGATGTCGCGCTGCAGGACCTGGCCGTGGTTGCCGACAAAGTCGATGATCGACATTTGGCTGCCGGTGAGGCCGAACTGTTTGGCGTAAGTGTCCATGTGTTTATTCATCTGGTTGGTGGCCTGTTTGATGACCATCCCAAAATTTTGCATCTGAATCGTCCTTTCGTTAGTGAGCTAACGAAAGCTATCCTACACCAATTGTCAGTCGGGTGCAAAGGCGGATTTTTTCGATGAACAAAAAAAGTTGTCAGCACGTAGCCGACAACTTAGCATTAGTCCTTGAGTTTGATTTCGTCCAGCGGGATCAGGTGCGTGTGGTGCTTGACCTTGTACCAGGTGAACAGGATCACGAACAGCGGAATGGACATGTATGAGATCAGCAGCTTGTCCCAGGCGAAGGCCTTGAGCGACGGGATGTCCTGGCCGATGATGACCACGATGCCCAGAACTAGGGCAAGAAGCGGGCCGAAGGGAAACAGCTTGGCGTGATACACGAGTTCGTCAACCGAGTGGCCCTGCTTGATCAGCGCGCGCCGGAAGCGCAGGTGCGACAGCGCGATGCCGATCCAGGCGATGAAGCCGGTGAGGCCGCTGGCGGCGACCAGCAGCTGGTAGACGTTGTTGCCCAGGACGCTGGTGAGAAACGTCAGCGCCCCGACCAGCGTGGTCAAAAGCAGCGCCGGCAGCGGTACGCCGCGGCGGTTCGTTTTGCCGTAAATGCGCGGCGCCATGCCGTTTGAGCCCATCGCCCACAGCATGCGGCTGGAGGCGTACATGCCGGAGTTGGCGGAGGACAGCACCGACGTCAGGATCACGGCGTTCATCAGGCTGGCCGCGCCGGCCATGCCGATGCGCTGAAAGACCAGCGTGAAGGGCGACATCGCGACGCGGCTTTCACTCGCCCCCAGCAGGTTCGGGTCCGTGTAGGGGATCAGCGCGGCGATCACCGCAATCGCGAGAATGTAGAAGATCAGGATGCGCCAGAAGACCTCCTTGATGGCCTTGGGGATGCTTTTCGCCGGCGTCGCGGATTCGCCGGCCGTGATGCCGATCAGCTCCGTGCCCTGAAAAGAGAACCCGGCGACGACAAACACCGAGAGTCCCGCCGGCCAGCCGCCGTGGAACGGGGCGTCGCCGATGGTGAAGTTGCGCATGCCGATGGCCGAACCGCCGCCCAGCACGCCGACAATCGTGAGGATGCCGACCGCAAGGAACACCAGCACCGTGACGACCTTGATCATCGCCAGCCAGTACTCCGTTTCGCCGAACGCTTTGACTGAGATGATGTTCAGCGCAAAAATCAGCGCCAGGAACCCGACGGAGAAAAGCCAGCCGGGCACATGCGGCAGCCAAAAGTGCATCAGGATCGCCGTGGTCGAGATGTCGACGGCCAGCGTGATCGCCCAGTTGAACCAGTAGTTCCACCCGAGCGCAAACCCGGCCGCGGGGTCAATGAAGCGCGTGGCGTACTCGGCAAATGAGCCGGACACCGGCATGTAGGTCGCCATTTCGCCCAGGCTGGTCATCAGAAAATACACCATCACGCCGATGGCGAGGTAGGCCAGCAGTGCGCCGCCCGGGCCGGCCGTGGCAATGGTCGAGCCACTGGTGACAAACAGGCCGGTGCCGATGCTGCCACCCAGTGCGATCATCGACAAGTGGCGCGTTTTCAGCGAGCGCTGGACACTGCGGCCTTCGCTGTCATTCGACTTGGCACTCATGAGAAAATCCCTCCGTTAATCGTAATAAGCATGACAAACAGCTTAACACCGGGGCATTAAACCGTGGTGAGCGGGGTTCTCATGGAATTGTTACACCCAAGGAAGGAACACTCATTTTATTGATGAATTCATTTCACCATAAATGTAAAAAGATGAGTTTTACTTCATTCGCGCGTCAGACTACGATAGAGCTAATCCCAATCGGAAAGGTCGATATCCTATGAAGTTTGCCAAGCGTGTTGCCGGAACTCAAAATGCCGGGCTGAATGACCTGTACACGGCGCCGGACCCGCAGCAGATCTCTTTTGCCGGCGGCTACCCGGATCCCGCCATGTTCCCCCAGAAGGCGCTGCAGGTCGCCATGGGGGAAGCCATGACCAACCGGGCCGCGTTTCAGTACGCCGACAGCTGGGGCTTTCGGCCGCTGCGCGATCAGCTCGCGGCGATGATGGCCGCAGATGGCATCAAGACATCTGGCGAGCACCTCATCATCACGCAAGGCGCCCAGCAGGGCATCGACCTCACCGCGCGGCTGATGCTGAATCCCGGCGACGGGCTGGTCGTCGAGGCGCCGACGTACCTGGGCGCGCTTGCCGCGTTCAACCAGTACGAACCGACCTACTACGAAGCGCCGATGCAGGCAGACGGCATGGACCTCGTCGCCCTGAAAAAAATTCTGATGACCCACCAGGTGAAAATGATCTACACGGTGCCGGATTTTCAAAATCCGACCGGCGCGGTCATGAGTCTGGAAAAGCGCCGGGCTCTGGTGCGCCTGGCCAACCAGTTTGACGTCCTGATCCTCGAAGACGGGCCGTACCGCTTCCTGCGCTACGAAGGTACGACCCTGCCGCCGGTCAAGGTGTTCGACACTGAGGGCCGCGTCGTGTTTCTCGGCAGCATGTCCAAGATTCTCTCGCCGAGCCTGCGTCTGGGCTGGCTGATCGCCGACCCGGAGATCATGGCCGGCATTGAGGCGCTCAAAGGCGCCGCCGACGTCGAGTCCAGTGCGCTGATCCAGCGGGCGGTGAGCCAGTACCTGAGCCGCGTGGATTTCCCGGCACACCTTGCTCAGCTGCGCAAGACGTACCGCCAGAAACGTGACGTGATGCTGGATGCGCTGCATTGTCACTTGCCGGCTGACTTCACGATCACCGACCCGCAAGGCGGCTTTTTCCTTTGGCTGCAGGGACCAAAGGGGCTAGACATGACCGCTTTGCAGCGTGAGGTGCTGCTGCCGGCGCATGTCAGTGTCGTGGCCGGCCGCAATCTTTCACCAGCGCACTCGATGGTGAGCGGGGCTCGGCTGACGTTTGCGGCGCCGGCCATCGGCGACATTGAACCTGGGGTGCAGCGGCTGGCCGCAGCGCTCAGCCAAGGGGCGCGGCAGGTCCAAGCCAGATAACTGACGAAAAGAATTGACCGGACGATAGGTGTCTTTACATCACTCCATAATTTTATTATTATTAACGAAACGAAAATGGAGCAGGAGGCACCGCGTTGACCGAATTGAAACTTGCGCAGTTTGCGCTCAGCCACTATTCCGTGCAGTGTTTGGCAGACGCGACCGGCCTGACCACGGCCCAAATCGCGGCGCTGAAAGACGGGTCCATGCCCCTGGCCGAAATGCCTTACCGCGTCGTGCACGCGATCGCGGTTGTGGCGACAGGCAAGGCTTTTCCCAATGCACGCAAGATTATCCAAAAAGCGGTCACCAGCGATGACGGGACCTTATTCGTCCAGACGCTGGAGTTTGTCCCCAGTGAGCTGGGCGACATCCGCGCTTGGGGCGTGCGGCCAAGCTACGCCGTGGCGCGGGCGATTGGCGGCGATGCACCAGACCTGGTCGTGACGTTTGTCCTGATGATGATGGGCCGGCCATACGCGTTCAAGGCCCTTGATCAATACGTCGTGCTGACCGAGGCCATGGAGGCGGTCATCTTCAATCTGCAACATGCCGACTTCTCGTATAAGCTGCCTGACTATGTCGATAAAAAAGGCAACAAGTACTACCGGATTTTGGCGGGGTGGTACCTGCTTCAGGATCCGGAAGGGCAGGAGATCTGGGCCCGCCTGGCCACGACGATGCAATCGTTGGAGATCCACTGGGGTGACCACTGCAGTCTGGACGCGCCGGTGAAAGTGACCATGATGTCTAAAATATCGAAGTGACTCACCCCGGTGCGGCGCATCGCGGGTGATTTTTGCGTGGGCTGGCGGTTTTGTCCGCAGTCGCCGCTGGAAATATCCGCCCAGGCCCGTTCAGTTTGTTACAATAGAGAAATGAAAACGGGACCAATGGGAGGAACTTATGATTAAACTCGTCGCCGTCGATATGGACGGTACTTTTCTCAATTCAAAGCAGGACTATGACCGTGCACGCTTCGCCAAGGTGCACGCGCGCATGACTGAGCTCGGCATTCACTTCGTGGTCGCCAGCGGCAATCAGTACTACCAGCTGCAGTCCTTCTTCACCGACTACCCGAACACGATTTACGTCGCGGAAAATGGGGCGTACATTCGTGACGCCGAAACCACGTACGCCGTGCACACCTTCAGCCCTGAAGCCACCGAAACCATCACGCAGTACCTGAGCGCCGACCCGGTGCTTTCAGCCATTGCGTGCGGCGTCAAAACCGCGCACATCCGCGGCAGCGAGGACCCGGCGTTCATCAACGAGATACACCGCTACTATCACCGCCTGCAGCTGCAGGACACGCTGGAAGCGCCCGACGACCAGATCATGAAGTTCGCGACGAAAATGCCACCGGCGCGCACCCAGGAGTACATCGATAAGTTCAGCGAGGCCTTCGCCGGCATCGCCGTGCCAACCAGCTCCGGCCACGGCGACATCGACATCATTCAGCAGGGCCGCCACAAGGCCGCGGGGCTGGCCGAACTCGGTGAGGCGCTGAACATTCCGCTCAGCGAGATGGCGGCGTTCGGCGACGGCGGCAACGACCTGGAAATGATCCGCGAATGTGGCCTCGGGGTGGCGATGAAAAACGCCGACCCCGAGGTGCTGGCCGCTGCGGATGCGGTGACCCCGGTCGACAACGATGCATCCGGCGTCTGCGCGTTTCTTGAGGATTACCTGAAATAAAAGAGGCTTGGAATCGTGAGTAAAAAACTGTATCTGATGCGCCACGGCGAGACCTTGTTCAACGTGCTGGGCCGCATCCAGGGCTGGTGCGATTCGCCGCTGACTGAGCGCGGCATCGCGCAGGCCAAAACGGCGCGGCAGTGGCTGGTCGCACACCATGTGACGCTGACCGAGGCGCACTGCTCGACCGCCGAGCGCGCGGCCGACACCTTGGAGCTCGTGACGGATTTGCCATACACGCGGGAAAAAGGCTTGCGCGAGCACGGCTTTGGCCGCTTCGAAGGCCAGCCGGAGTACCTGAATCCTAAGATCCCCTATGGCGACTTTTTCGTGCCGTACGGTGGTGAGGCGGATCAGACCACCATCGACCGAGTGGTGGCGACCGTTGACCGGCTGATGGCCGCGGCGCCGGATAATGCTCAGGTCGTGATGGTGTCGCACGCCGGCGCGTCGCACAGCTTTTTGTCGCAGCGGGCACCGGCCGGGGTGCTGACACAGCGTATGCCAAACTGCGGCATTGCCATTTTTGATTACGACAATGGCGCGTACACATTTGAGCAAATCGTCGACCCAGTCGCTTGGGCCCAGCAGCGGGAGGTTAGCCATGACCAAATATGATTTTGACACCGTGATCGACCGTTACGGCACGTACTCGGATCAGTGGGATTACGTGCAGACCCGCTTTGGCGTCGCCAACCTCCTGCCGTTCACCATTTCCGACATGGACTTCGCCACCGCGCCCGGTGTGCGTGACGTGCTGGTCAAGGCCTCACAGAAAGGCATCTTCGGCTACACGCACTGGGACAACCCGGCGTTCAAAGGCGCCATCGCCGGCTGGTTCGACCGCCGCTACCACGTGGCCATCGATCAGGACGCCATTGTGTACAGTCCCAGTGTCATTTTTACCTTGGCCAAGCTGCTTGAGCAGTTCAGCCAGCCCGGCGATAAGGTCGTCACGTTCAGTCCGTGCTACGACGCGTTCATCAAAACCGTGACGTCCAACCACCGGCTGCTGCTGGAGTTCGACATCAACCACGGCGTCGATTGGGATAAGCTCGACGCCTACTTTGCGCGCGAGCACCCCGCCGTGTTCCTGCTGTGCAACCCTCACAACCCGCTGGGCATCGCTTGGTCGGGGGAGGACATGCAGCGCATCGTCGAGCTGTGCAACGCCTATCACGTCGCCATTATCTCCGATGAGATCCACATGGGCGTCGTGCGCCACGGTACCGTCGTGCACTCGCTGGCCGCGTACTTCGACCAGCTCGCCGTGCAAAAGGCCGTCATCTCGTCGGCTGGCAAGGCGTTCAACGTCACCGCCCTCGGCTGCTCGTACGCGCTGATCCCCGACGCCCGCGACCGCGAAGAGTTCGTCTATGGCCTTGAGTACCGCAGCGCGCTGTCATCTGTGCCATACCTGGGGATGCTGGCGACCATTGAGTGCTACAGCCACCAAGAGGAGTGGCTGAATCAGTTATGCGACTACATTGATGGCAACTATGCCTACCTACAAAAGTATCTCAAGGACGAGCTTGGGCTGGATTACCAGATTCCGGCCGCGACTTACTTGGCTTGGATCGATATTTCGCCGCTGGGCATCACTATGCCGGCGCTGCAGCATGAAATGGTTCATGGGCAGAAAGTCGCCATCATGGACGGGCGGGTTTACGGCAATGGCGGGGCCAATCATTTACGGTTCAATTTGGGGGCACCAAGGAGCAAGGTTGAAGAAGGGCTGCGGAGGTTTGCTTGCGCCGTGACGACAGTAAAGAATTGATATTCAAACTGGAGTTTTTTGATGGTGAATTTAGTGCATCTTGCCGTGGTTAATCGCTTAAGCTTCTATGCCCTTGACTTGCGATGAATAGAAAAATTATAAGTTTATGAGTATCCATCTCTTAATTTTCGTACGAATATAGTTTGATCCATGAGCTTAACCGATTCTTTGTAGAGAGAGGATTATTATATTGTCTAATACAAGACTAACAAGGCAGTCGTTGCCAAGTGAAGAGCTGCGCATGCTGGTAGGTACTTCAATCATCACTTTCAATTCTAATACACAGTTTTTGATTGAAAATTTTTTGGCTAAGGCAATGCCGAAAAACGAAGACTGGTGGACGCTTACAGATGTTGAAGCTGGAGTGGTTTATGAAAGATGCCATCAATTTTTGGTTGACCTTCACAGAAATGATATTGCTGATATGTTTTTTGATTTGGTTCAAAGACGTAATCGTATTGTTCATTGTTTTCAGTTTTCACATTCCGATGGCTCGCAGGCGCTTGCTACGCTGACAAGAAGGACTCATCAACAGTTTGAAATAGATAAAGCGTACCTGCTTAGATTCATAAAAGACAATGAATCTCTGGCTTTGCTTTTGGATGATTTTCGGAATCAAGGCTCGTAGTGGAGTATATAGAGTTTGATTTTCTTATCCAAACAAATGAAACAGTTAATATGTTTACTTGAGGCAAAAAGTAATCATGATACAGGAAAAACAACAAAAAATGTCTGTTTATATTTACCCGCGTTTATAGCTCGACAGATATTAAAAAGACGCTGGACTGATTCGACTCAATTATAAGTCGATGTGTCCAGCGTCTTTGTCGCTAATCAACGTCAAAATCACGATTAAACTGTGAGTCGGTCCATGAAGTGTCTTCCACCGAACTGTCATCGGTTGCGCTCATTTCTGATCTACTTAAACCATGATGATAGACATTGCCGTTATCATCTTTGGCAATTCCGACTATTTGTTCCCAATAGCTGTCATCTGCGTGATCCATAATCCTAGCCATATATACGTAATGTCCATTGATTTTGAACACGTAGGTATTTGATTTCGTATTCTTCATCAGGATTATTGTTTCTCCGTTAGACGCCCGACCGTTGGTAAATCCTTCATCTAGCTGTCCCCATGCGGACAAATCATAGATATTTCTGTCATGCTTATTGCACCAGGACATGACTGCTTCGGGATCACTATTTCCCTTTGGCACCCAAGGCTTTTTCACAAAAATGATCCATATTGCCAAAACCGCTACAAGGAAGATAAACACGCGACGCTTCCCTTGGGAGGTGTTTGTTTGCATAACCGTCCAACTCTTTCCCTACTATTCTTTTTTGCGAATACTACTAAGCCTAACATGAATGAATGTAAGAAATGCTTTTGATAGGAATAATTACGTTCAAAGAACAGTCTTTCTTGGTCATTTTATTCAGGGTTGTTCAAGTTTGTAGAGTTTTGATTTAAAGTATCTTCTATCTTAGACTTGGAGCAGCTGGGTTATTTTTTATTTACATGCGATAATTTTTAAACAAATCATTATGATAAAGGAACAAATTTATTATGGCAGTGAGAAGAAAAAATTATTAGAGGAGTTCATGCCAGCGTTTGAAAATTAGGCTGTGCTCTGATGCCTACCAAATTTGCCGTATACGCAACGACTAAATGACCTAAGCATAAGCGGTCAAATGTACTGTGTGACTCTACTAACTGCAATCATATCTGCACGCAAGATTAATCACGATACCTATGACTGAGCTATCATTTCCAGCCTGAAACTTGTCTGATATAGATCCACATTTCAACGCTCATAATCATCTTGGCGAAGCTGAGAGGGCTAAGGAGAGCTAATCGCCTTCTTGAATGATTTCAATAATTGCAGTAGTGAGGGCAGAAGTGTGGTTAAACCTATGTACCTCAAATTATGGACGCAGGGCAGCGGTGGTGTTGAGTTGTTGTCAAAGTAGGTAATAGGTAGAAACACGGGGAAAACACTGCAGCCTCTGAAGTTAGACTTGATTTTTAGACAGTCACTGTAATATAGGTTTTACAGCGTTTGAATTCATGTTTGTAATCGCCTCCATATTTTTCTGCTAAGATAAAAGTGGCCGGACCAATTTAATGGGTTTCAGAGAAGACCCATATGATGCGTCTATCTGGCCGAGCTGCTTTAAACTGCATTGAGCGAGATTGTTGAATGCATTTTTCGAAGCCCACATTTTTAGATTATGAAGGTTATCTTGAAAGGAGCTTCTGGTATGGAAAAGGGGAATACACAGGAGAAGAAAAACAACTTCTCATGGGTAAATACGTATATGGCAATTGCTGATGCGTTGAAGCCTTACGAAACGCAACAGACCCAGCTCATCGAAATTATTCATTCAACGTAAAAAAAATTGGGAATACATTTAGCTAGACTGCAAAGAAACGATGATGATCTGAATAAAATTGATCCTTTTACATTTTTCGGGCTCTTTAACAAGAGACTTAAAAAGGAAAACAGAATTCGGATTATCGCCGAGTTGATGAACCAGCTCCATGTCAATGCGCCTGTGCCAAGTGAATTCGATGGCGTTCCACTTGTAAATAGTTTTACGGCAGCTTTTTATCCGTTTGCGCCTGATCAAACTCCGAATCAGATTGAGGATTTATGGAGCCTCTTTTTATCAGCTTTGGATTTAGCCGATAACCAAGATACGGCAATTACTGAAGACTTTGTGAAGGCCTTCAATCGAGTTAAGGCAGGCAATCCACAGGCCACGACTGTCAAATTGACCATGGGGTTGTTTTGGGTGCGGCCATTGAGGTTTCTCAGCCTTGATCAAAACAATCGGGCTAATATTGTCGAAAAGCGCGCTTTGAATGAGCAAGTGCGGCAGACAGTTCAGCTCTTTTTAAAAACAGACACAGATGGTCAGCATTATCTTCAAGTCTGTGATGAAGCATTGAAAGCCTTAAGGGAGAATGATTTGGCCTTTCAGACTTTTCCTGAATTTTCGGAGTACTCTTGGGAACTTGCGAAAAGCTCAATAAAGGACTATGACCCACAATTTTCCAATGAAGAATGGGATGCTTTGATCGCTGATCCGAAGATTTTTACGCCTGAAGCACTGGAAATCATGAACGATTGGCAGCAATTTGATAACGCCGCGGCTACTTGCACTCAGGTAGCGGCGCGTTTTGGCCGCAAAAAGAACTACTACCTCACCCAGACTGTCAGTTTGGCCCAACGCATTGCCGATGTTAAAAAAGGCATGACTCTGCTGAGTGGTCAAAAGGATGCAAAGTGGTGGCCAATTGTCTTCACGGGGTCTAAGGCCGATGCGGAAACGCCAGGAAGTATTGTTTGGCAGCTAAGGCCTGGTTTGAAGGGCGCCTTAGAAAGAGCAGCTGATGGTGGCCAACGCTATTGGTGGCTGAACGCAAATCCTAAAATCTGGACTTTTTCCCTTGAGAAAATTGGGACCACGCAGTCCTACACGATTCGGAGTGAGTCAGGGCACCTGCGTCGCATCCCTCAGAATTTCCGCGATGCTAAGCCTGGTGATAAGTTCATTGGATATGAGACTTCGCCGACCAAGCAAATTGTTGCTTTGGGGACAATTGTTGCACCACCGGAGCCCGACACGGTGGGGTTCAGGTCTGACGAGTTACTGGTCAATCGAATCGATTATGCCGATATAAAAGCTGATCCGGATTTGGCAAACATGGAGTTCTTCAAGAATCCCAATGGCTCATTGTTCAAACTGACAAAGGATGAGTATGAGACCATTCTCGATCTTGTTCGTGATGCTAATCCCGATGGGCCGAAAAAGGAGATTATGGAGTCATACTCAAGGGCTAAATTCCTCGAGGATGTCTTTATTGAACCGACAAAATACGATTCCTTGGTGGCGTTGCTCGATGACAAGTTGAATGTGATTCTACAAGGAGCACCGGGGGTCGGGAAGACCTATTCTGCTAAACGTCTCGCATGGTCCATCCTAAGCAAGAAAGATGACAGCCACATCACCATGGTGGAGTTTCATCAGAATTACGCCTACGAGGATTTTGTGATTGGGTATCGACCACAGGAAGATGGTGGCTTCAAACTGACTGAAGGCAAGTTCGTCAAAGCTTGTCGCCAGGCCCAGTCCGATCCAGATGAAAAGTATTTCTTCATCATAGATGAGATCAATCGCGGAAATTTGAGCAAAATATTTGGTGAGCTGCTGATGGCGATAGAGAAGGATTATCGCGGTCAACCGATTCCACTGGCCTATGGCGACAAATCGCTGGTTGTCCCAAAGAATCTATACATCATTGGGATGATGAATACTGCCGATCGTAGCCTGGCTATCATTGATTACGCACTGCGGCGACGCTTCAGTTTTGTTGACATGGAGCCGGCATTTGAGACACAAAGCTTTGGTGATTATCTGCACCGTATGAATAATCCAGTGCTTGATAGGATCGTTGCAGTCGTCAAGCAGTTAAATGTTGCAATCAGCAAGGATGAGGCACTTGGCGCGGGCTTTGAGATTGGACACAGCTATTTTTGCAATGGCGAAAATGCACAGCCCGGTTGGCTGAAACGGGTCGTTGATTTTGATTTGAAGCCGACACTGGACGAGTACTGGTTTGATAATCAGAGTACGGCGGAGGAATGGAAGAAGAAGTTGAGTGACGCTGTGGCGGAGGATTCCAACAATGCTTGAAGATAAGGGCATCCTCATTAAGAACATCTTCTATATGCTGTCCTACAGTTTTCAAATCCTTAAACGCGGGCAATATCGAGAAGTCGCAAACGAGGAGTTTTCGAACATCGAGGACCTTTTTGCCGAGATCATCGTCAAAGGTGTCCGAGTTCAGGTTAGGCAAGGTCTGTATAGCGAGTATGTCCCCAGGCGTGAGTCATTGCCAACCGTGCGAGGAAAAATTGATCTGGATGGAACAATTCAGCTGAAAGTGGCACAACGTCTCCAGGTCAGCTGCGACTTTGACGAGTTCTCTGAGGATAATCAGCTGAATCAGGTCTTGAAGGCGACGATGTTACTCCTTCTTGGTTCTGCCCAGGTCAAGTCGGCGCGCCGCAAAGAGCTGCGTCAGCTTTTGCCGTTCTTCCAAAATGTTCGCGAGGTGCCTCGCGCTCAGCTGCGAACAATGCTGGAGCAGGCGCTAACGATGACTTATCAACGTAACAACCAGAACTATCGGGTGCTTGTGAATGTCTGTTACTTTGTCCTCATGAGCTGGCTGAATTCAGATCAGTCTGGTCAGTTTAAGATGCGCGAGTTCACAGACGAGCAGATGCCGAAACTCTTTGAGAAATTTGTGCTGGAATACTATAAGCAGGAATACTCGCCTCGTTTAAGCGCTGCTGCAAGTGAAATCAAGTGGCAGATCGATGACCATGCGCCTGCCAGCCATCTGGAGCAATTGCCAGGGATGCATACGGACATTACGTTGCGTGATGAGCCCAATCAGCGGATGTTGATTATTGATACCAAATATTACACACAATCACTGTTACGGTTGTACGGAAAAGATTTGCTTAAGTCACCGAATTTTTATCAGATCTACGCGTACGTGAAGAATGCTGCTGAGGCGAACCCTGATTACGAGGTGGGCGGTTATCTACTATATGCTCAAACGCAAGGAGACGTTCAACCAAGCCTCCGCGTTTCTATTTCGGGTAATCAGCTCGGAGCAGTGACCTTGGATTTGAATCAGCCGTTTGACCGAATCAAGAAGCAGTTGAATGGGATTGCAGATGCATACTTTCAGATTACGGATTAGAGAGACCTGAAAATCTTTGATTGTACAGGTTTCTTAGGTTTTCTTCAGTGCAGCACAGAGTTTTGATCTTCAAATTCTTCCCTCAATTTTCAAGTCAAGTGCAACGATGATAACGAATCCTTGATAGTGGTCTA
>NZ_AYZJ01000041.1:0-11208 GCF_001436615.1 Lacticaseibacillus camelliae DSM 22697 = JCM 13995 | reverse complement strand
TACTAAATCCACCGCTCGTAATTAGAGACCAGGTAATCGCTTCACGAAAGTAATAATCTGTATTTTGTGGCCGAGACCTCACTTTACCCCGATCATCAGTGAAATGCTTTATTTCGTAGCCATCGCGTTCCCAATTTACAACGTAATCATAGTTTCCATACCACTTTCGATAAGAACCGCCCTTGTTATATGGAAACCACTTTAATCCAGAGTCTAACGCTGACTTATTATCGTTAGCATCAAATTTGATAGCTGAATAACCGACCTCATACCATTGTCTAAGGAATCGTTCGTTATTACCTGTTTGCAAGCCTACTTTTGGTTCAGCAACAGAAGAGAGAGGGGATCCTATCTCAAAATCACGAATCAGGTTTTTACTTGCCCAATAGGCAATTGGACTTCCTGGTATCTTTCCGAAGTTCGCTTGGTTAGCACGTTAATGTAAGGCAAATGTAGTAACGTTCTTCTCCCTTGGGTATACTAGGAGTAGTAATTAATCGGTGGTCATGGCAAAGAATGGGGATAGCAAGAAATGGCAGATTTGAATCTCGACCAGGTCGCGGAAGCGCTTAAAGGAATGTTTACTCCGAGTAATCATTTTGTCTTTTGGTATGACGATCAAGCAACCTTTGAAGACAATATTGATGAACTAGAACAGAGAATAGGAGTCCCTATAGTGCAGATGACGCCGGATGAGCAATTCAAAACAAAGTTGGTGTTACTGGACCTTCAGAAGAAGGATGAAAGTGCACTGGTATATTCACCCGGCCCGATGCCAGAATTAAAGTTAAACTTTTTGGCGGACTTTCTTCGCTACTCAAAGACTTATACTGCTGATGCCACAACAATGTTGCGCAAAGAATTACAACTTCCTGCTGATCAGCAGTCTTGGTTGGCCAGTCAGACTCAATTTTTTGGTAGCAAGGAACGAAAGAACCGGTTTCAGAAGCTATACAAGCTCGGCAATGATCCAACTCTGACAGAGTTGGCAGTCTTAGCCAAAGCTGATGAAGCCAGACTTAATTCCGTTCTTCGCGCTGTTCTCCACAATGATTCTTTGGGAGACGATAATGACTCACTGAGGGTTTTTGATAAATTTGATTTGCTGGCTTCATTCTGGAACTTTATCGCACAGGCCTATGGGTATTCGAAAAAACAGCCAACCCTTCGCGGCTTAATGACAGCAATTTTATTGAACTTTGCTTATGACGAAGCGCAGTTAGATCTTCCTTCCTCGTTTGCGGATTATCAGCTGAACCCAGTCAACAACGCTATTTCGTTTGTCCAGAATAGTCGCAATATGATTGATGCAAGAGATGATTTGTTCAAAATTGCACGTGAAGTTTGGCAGTTTGTTCATGCCGAGACTCAGTTCAAACGTTTGGACATTCCGCAACTAATTAAGATTGATGCTTTTCCGCAGATCGATGAATTAATCATCGCTTGGATGACTGATCGACTGCTGGATAACGACATTGCCGTGCGCGTGGGAGAGAAGACGCTTGAACAAGCGATCAGCTTACGCGAGAAGCTGGCTTACCATAAGGAATATGATCAGCTCTATCAGATTGAAATGGCGGCAGTGACGATTCTCAGATTCCAACCGAAAGGGAATGCCGATAATCTTGAAGTCTTAATCAGTGATTACACGACCCATGATTATCGGATTGACACGACTTACCGTGAATTTGTCGCAAAACTCATGTCTGTGAATCCAGATCAGGAAACTTTGGTTGAAGGATTGCGATGGAAAGTTGAGAATACTTACCTTAACGACTACCTTGCTCATTCAGTCAGTGAATGGAATCGGGTCTATTCTCCCAAGCAAGTGAGCCAAGCTCATCAGCAGCGCCGATTTTATTCAACCTTCGTGACATCTGAACAGCAGAAAACGGTGGTGATTATTTCAGATGCCTTTCGGTTCGAGGCGGCCAAGGAATTGCAGGCCAAATTAGATGGTCAGGACAAGTTTGAAAGCAAAATGAACTGGATGATTACGGGTCTGCCATCGGTCACTTACTTTGGAATGCCAGCTTTGCTGCCCAATCATCATCTTGACTATCATGGTGAAAAGAATGTGACGGTAGATGATCAGACTTGTGACACAGTGGATAAACGCCGAGAGATTCTTCAGGCCGAGAACCAGTCCAGCCAAGCTACGCAAGTTTCCAAGTTTTTGAGCATGAATACAGAACAGCGTAAAGCTTTGCTCAGTGGCCAGCAGATTGTCTATCTCTATCACAATGAGATTGATGTGACCGGAGAGAGTGCCAAGACAGAGAACAATGTATTTAAGGCTGTTGACGAAACAATTGACGCGTTGAGCCGCACGATTGAACTTCTGCGGAATCTTAGTGTGCGGAATATTTTGGTTACCTCAGATCACGGTTTCATCTATCGCTGGGCCCCAATTGATGAAGCCAATAAGATTGATATCAGCGACTTTAAGACGATAAAGAAGGAGCAGCGTTATGCGTTCAGCAAGGTACCAATCGAGTTGACAGGGGTAGGGTCTCAGCGGTTGGGTGATTTACTGGGTAATGATGATCCGACCTATGTCGACTACCCGACCAACTTCAACATTTTCAAGGCACCAGGAGCCAGCCAGAATTACGTTCATGGGGGCGCGTCGCTTCAGGAGATGGTGGTTCCTGTGCTTAATGTTAAGTTACAAAAGGGCCGTTCTCAGGCCGTCAGTGCCAAGATTCATGATGTGACGTCAAGTCGTCGGATCACTTCAAGACAGGTCACCGTGAGGGTGATGCAGGATGATCCAATTAGTGATGTGAATACATTGGCTCATTATTCGATTTACTTGACTGATGATGAGCATCGGAAGATTTCTGGTGTGACCCCATTTGTTGCTGACATCGCGGATAAGGATCCTAATGCTCGGATTAAGAACGTCCGTCTAACACTAAGTGAGCAGCCATTTGAGAACGGCAAGATGTACCACTTAATCTTGCACAACACGGAGACCGATGTTGAGTATTCATCGGATTATCAAATGGACATCGTTATCCAAGGAGGTTTCGGCTTTGACATCTGATGAAGAAAAGCAAACGGACCAGAAAGCGCTGCTGGAAAAACTGGAGGAATATCTGCCGGGCCGGTTCGTTCGTAAGGATCTGACTACTCGGATTAAGGAAGGCGCAAATGTGCCGACCTATGTTCTGGAATTTTTGCTTGGTCAGTATGCCAACGGTTCAGACCCAGTCACGATTGAGCGGGGCGTTGAAAACGTTAAAAAGACGCTTGCCAATAATTATGTGCGTCAGGACGAAGCCGAGAAGGTGAAGTCTAAGATCCGTGAAAACGGGTCCTACACCGTGATTGATACCGTTACGGTTAAGCTGAATGAAAAGCTGGATCGGTATGAGGCCAGCTTTAGTAATTTAAATCTTGAAGGGGTACCAGTGGATGAGAAGTATCCAAAAAAATATGAACGGTTACTTATTGGCGGCATTTGGTCAATCGTGCGCCTCAGTTACGACCACGAGAGCGAGGACCATTTTGTCATAGATTCGCTGACTCCCGTACAGGTGCCGTCGATTGATATGCAAGAGATCAAAGATGCACGGCAGCATTTCACCACCGACGAGTGGCTGGATTTGCTGCTGCGAACTATTGGGATGGAGCCGGATCAGTTTGATAAACGTGTTAAATTATTGCTGATTGCGCGTTTGATTCCTTTTGTTGAGAACAACTACAACCTGGTTGAATTGGGGCCGCGTGGCACTGGCAAGTCCCATGTGTACAAAGAGTTGTCGCCAAACACGATTCTTGTATCAGGTGGTCAGACCACAGTCGCTAACCTGTTCTACAACATGGCGCGTCATGAGGTCGGCCTGGTCGGCATGTGGGATGTCGTCGCGTTTGATGAAGTCGCCGGGATCAACTTCAAGGATCAAGACGGCATTCAGATTATGAAGGATTATATGGCATCGGGTTCATTTGTCCGTGGGCGAACAGAAGTTCAGGCATCCGCCGGGATGGTTTTTGTTGGCAACATCAATCAAAGTGTTGACGTTTTACTGAGGACGTCCAACCTATTCGAACCCTTTCCTCCCGAGATGGGCACTGATACGGCGTTTTTGGATCGTATTCATGCCTACCTGCCTGGTTGGGAGATTCCTAAGTATAAGCCAGCCTTTTTCACCAAAGGCTACGGATTGATCACAGATTATATGGCTGAAGTCATGCGTGAGCTTCGCAAGACCGGGTATGGGGATGTGATCGAGGAATACTTCACTCTTGGCGCTCAGCTCAATCAACGAGACACGATTGCGGTGCGTAAGACTGTGTCAGGGATGATTAAGCTTCTTTTTCCAGACGGCAAATTCACCAAAGATGAGTTGGAGGAAGTGCTTCAGTTCGCATTGGAAATGCGCCGGCGTGTTAAAGAGCAGCTTAAAAAAATCGGCGGGATGGAATTCTACGATGTGAACTTCTCGTACATTGACCGCGAATCAGGCGAGGAGAAATTTGTCACGGTACCAGAACAGGGATCGGCCACGCTGATTCCATCAGGTACTGAGAAACCAGGCTACGTTTACACGATTCAGTACGATGACTCTGGCAGACTCAGCTTGTTCAAGCTGGAGTCCCAGCAAATGCCGGGCAAAGGCAAGCTGGAAAAAGCGGGGGTCGGATACAACCGGGGTACGCGTGAAGGTATGGATACTGCCATGCGGCGCCTGGAAAGCCATTACGCAGATATTGACCAGCGTATCATGCCCAAGAAGCATAATTACGTTGTCCAGATCTCCAACCTGAACGGCAATGGAATTAGTGAACATATGGCATTGGCCACATACATCTCACTGATTTCAATTTCGGTCGGTCGGTCCACGCTGGATAGCATGGTTGTGCTTGGCGATATGACTGTCGGTGGGTCAATCGACAAGATTACGAACCTTGCTGATACATTGCAGGTTGCCAAGGATAGCGGGGCGAAGAGTGTGCTGTTGCCTTCATCTGCAATGGCACAGATGAGTGAGGTGCCAGCGGATCTGTTCGGTGCCTTCACTTGGGTAACTTATCAGACCGTGGAGGAAGCCGCGTTTAAAGCGTTTGGGCTAGGATAGTCTTACAGTCAAGATGACGAGGTATACACTTTATCAGATTTTTCCATAGACGTTTTGAGTGTTGACTGTTTTTTTGTAAGATAGCGATCTACCAGGAAATTGTTTACTGACTTGGTAGTCTTGCGGTTGGGGGTAATAATAGTGAATCAATTTGAAATCATCTTGCCAAAGCCGGGAGATCTTGTTTTTGATGTTACTGATCCCGATCTGTATAGTTACTCCCTCGATTCATCCCTGGGGGAAAAATTAAGGCAAACTGCATCTCTGCAATTAAGTGAAAAACTGACTTCAATTCTAGAGTCGGCCATGACTGGTTCTGATATATTGCGGCATCTGGAAGATAACAAAGTGGAGTTTGTTGCTAAATTCAACTCCTATACTCAATCTATGCTGGATTCAGGCCAATGGAAAATTGGAGCCCGTAAGGATTCCAATACCTTGTATGGTGTCATTGTGGATAGCGTTACAGGGGAGTCAAAAGGCTTTGTAAATCTGGAGAAAAAATTGGTCAGTCAACTTGGAACGCTGCCAGAACTGGCGGCTATTCAAGTTCAGCTGCAAGCGGTCTCTGAACAACTAATTGCGCTTACTCAGGCTGTTCAGCAAGTAGAACAAGGTCAGTATAATGACCGTTTTGCCGGTGTCTACAGTGCACGACAATTGATTATCGAAGGTCTAGCATCGAAAGATCCAGGTTTGCGAGAAAGATTGTTGATGCAGGCAGTGACAATTGGTGCACAAACCACGAGCAAGCTAATGCTGGCAATTCGCAATGATGCATCTGAGCTTGCCGACCCTGCAACAAAGAGTAAAGAGATCACAAGAATCGAAACATTACTTCAAGATTCGCTGGGGTACTTGAATATGTCCATTCAAATGAATTTGGCTGCATATACTGCACTCGGTGAAGAACAACCCCTTCTAGCTACTCTGAGTAATTATCGCACCTTCATTAAACAAAGTTTATTGGAAGAAGACCCTTCGAATCATCGTTCGACTGCTTGGCGAATTGACAATGGTCATCGTGGCGACAGCGGCCACGTACAGCAGTTAGCACAGACGATTTACACTAGTGCGACGAAATTAGTTGAAGATGTGGTAAACAAAGAGATTGGGGGAAGTCTTTATGAAAAAGTCGAAACCAGCCCGAATTTGCATGTTTCCGGGATGCCACAAGGAGACGCTGAATAGACAGGAGCTTTTTTGTACTGAACACATACGTAAAATGCGAGATTATGGGAAAAAGGGAGCCATTGGTTTAGGATTACTCCTTCTTGCGGGAATGGGAAACACAACGAAGTCCGAGTAAGAAATTCTAGGTTGGTTAGATTTGGATCACGTTGTGTCACCTCTGTGTGAAGTAGTGGAGACGTTATGGATTGGAAATGGTTTATTATTAGATGTCCTGAGTACGTGTTTGATCAGTGGATGATGCGTGAGCCATCTGAAAAGTGCCTTGACACTAACCTAATGGAGAAAGGGAATCCACTTTCACTAACCTAGTTGTCCTCAGACAATATCTATTCATTTTGTGGCTTTGACGTGTGGTATACATCTGTGCCCATGCGCCTTCAGCAGCGATAGGGAGTAATTGTTTTCTTCGAATTTGTTGCCGGCAACAAGATATAATTGGCTTAAGGAGGTGAACAAAATGAAACTAGATTATCGGGAACTTAAACTTGCCAAAGATGGCGTACCCACCTGGGATGCAATGTTACCGGTGTTGATGTCTATAGCGATGACCCAAAAAGAGTGGCTTGGGGCCGAATTGAAGGCAGCCGCTGTTGAGAAACTGAACCTCCCTCAGGACTTGAGAGAACTCCAATCAGGAAAACGACAGGATGTTGCAATTGAAAATCGTACCGGGTGGGCTCTATCCGATTTATCAGTATCTGGCTTACTCGAACGGCCGAGAAGAGGTGTGTACCGCGTCACCGAACTTGGAAAAAGTCTTTTTCAGAAGTATGGAATGGCGTTGTCACAAGAAGTGACACATGCTCAGCCAAACTATAAGCAGCATAAGAGAGACCTCAAAAGGGCTAAAAGTGGCTCAGTTAGCGGACAGGGTGATGGCAAAGATAATCTACTAGATGATGCCGTTGATTCACCTTCAGCTGAGCAAATTGGGAAGGCAATCGATGATTACAACAGTGTCATCGCAGTCAACTTGTTGGAACGTATTCGCGAGGCTGAGCCGGTGTTTTTCGAGCGGCTTGTGATTGATTTGTTGAATGCGATGGGGTATCAAGGCACCAATGGCACATCGGTCCTGACCCCATCGTCTGGAGATGGTGGAATCGATGGTATCATCAATCAAGATCCTTTGGGAACTCAAACCGTTTACGTTCAGGCTAAGCGGTATGCTGCGGACAATATAGTTCAGCGCCCACAAATTGATCAATTTTATGGTGCCTTAAGCCGTGTCCACGGGAATCAGGGAGTCTTCATCACGACCTCTGGATTTAGTTCGGGTGCCAAAGCTGTAGCCAAGACCTTTTCAATCGTCTTGATTGACGGTATCAAGTTAACCAGTCTGATGCTTAAGTATCACGTTGGTGTCCAGCAAGATCGAGCGCGGAAGAGTTATGAGCTCCTAGCAATTGACGAGGATTACTTCGATAATTAACTCATAGGAAGTGAACGATTTGAAGGCACTGTCGATCCGTCCTGATTATGTAATTGACATCCTAACTGGCGATAAGACCAGTGAGTTCAGAAGTTGGAATACGAAACACCGTGGTGATTTGCTTATCTGTTCCACTGCACAGCGTATTCCCGGGACAATGCCTGGGCACGCGTTGTGCGTGGTGCAAATTGTTGACGTGATTCAGCTGGGGCCGAAAAGCTACGAGTGGAAGTTTGGTCAGGATGGTTACTATATCCGACCGTTCCAAGTTAAAGGGCGTCAGCATCTGTTTAATGTTGATGACGATTTGATCATTAAGGACAATGGTGATGACGAAACAACGGAGGAATCTGAGGCCTGGATAAAGAGATACTGGGATCCGCTGTATGTGTGAAGGGGTCCACGTTTTCGCAGTGTCATTTGATATTTAGTGTTAAATCAGAGATACGGAGTAGATTTATTCCCCAATATTTTTTATATAATACTAGAATAAAAGAATTTTCTTATGGTATTGTTCTAAATGTGTCACAAAATTCTTCTCATTTTTGCCTTCAGCGCTTACAATAAGCGTCAAGCAGCCAGCTACCTTTAGGCTGTCTGCAAAAGGAGGAGAGAAATGGAACAGAAAGATTTTGAACACATGTACCAAGCTCTAACGCAGGATGGACGAAAAGGACATCTCATGACATTTGATGCGCCAACCGGTAGTGGTAAAACTTACTCGGTGACGCATTTTTTAGTGGCGCAAGCGCAACGAGAGCCGAATTTTCGTGCTTTTTTTGTGACTGATCAGAAAAAGAACCTGAATCTCAAAGCCTTCAAAAGTAGCTGGATGGGGTGGGGCTTGTCAGAAAATGATTTCTACCAACGCGTTGGCGTTCTGCGTGGCACCGCGGATTTAGTGGGCGAGATCATTGCGGCGAATCTGCCTGAAGCGTTGAATACACCGGCTGTCAAGGACGCTAAAGCTGCTCTTGGTAAACAGTACGCTTTGTACAAACAGCAGACATTGATTCCGGGGGATGATCAGGAATGGCAACCACTTTCGAAGAAGGAGCGGGAATTTCGTGCCGTTGTGTGTGAGCGCCTAGCAATGCTCGTTAAAGTGAATGGCTGGCGGCAGCCCAGCGATCAAGCAACGATTCGTGAGTATGTTGCGACTCATGATGACGCAGTCTGCAGTTGGTTAAACAGTCTTTATCCGACCATTGATCTGGACCGTCGTCAGCTTTTGATCATGACCACTGCAAAGTTTATCCGAAGCTACACGCCTTTCTTCTCGGATCGTGGGTGTGCCTTTCAATTCTCGTCGGTCCTGGACGATTCGCTAGTGGTATTGGACGAATTTGACAGTACCAAGGAGCAGCTTTTGGATAAAGTCATTGACGATGCATTAAAGGTTCAGTTTGATTTGCCGACTATGTTTAAACAATTGTCGACAGGACTTCTGGCTGAAGATGATCTGCCACAAGATTTGCGAGATCTAGTAAAAGACTCGCCAAAGTTTGGTGAGCTCCAGCAACGGGCAAAGAGACTCAATCAGAAATTTTTTCTCGATTACTCTTATAAGTCTTCTGGAGTTGGGGACACTGGCAATTTTCTGATTCACGGGCCGGAAAAAAATCTGCTCAGTCAAAAGGGCGGTTGGCAGCTCACGCATAACCATTACACAAACTTGGTGGAGCTTAAGTCAATGAATGGTTCGCTAGGGCCTAATAGTCAGTCTCTGACGCATATGGTGAATCGGGTGTCCGCCTACATTCGCCGACTCAACCGGTTGATTATCAACACTGCTGATAAATACATGAAGAAGCGAAATGCTAATACAGATGCCTGGGATACTGGACTGACCTTGCTTGACGCGACCTCGACTTTTTACGATGCATTGCGTTTAAGCCAAAGTGAAATCCATACGCTGCAGAATCTGGGTCAGGATATGGTTGGCCGCGGCGAGCAGCCCAAGAACTTAAGTCCTAATCGTCAGGCCTACTATTTTCAGAGTCGTGGACTGGGCTTATTTAACTTTATCGACGCTGGTACTCATGACCTGCGAACAGAGATCAATGCTGCATTCTTTGCGGTGACGCCGGAGCGCTTTTTGCTGAGCATTCTCACCAAGGCCAATGTGCTTGGACTTTCTGCGACAGCAGAAATACCAACTGTCTTAGACAACTATGATCTGACGTACATGCGGCAACGACTCGGTGACCCTTTGCTCCACGGACGCGATTTTCTCTCAGCTAAAACGAAAAGTGAGTTCGATTACCAGGCTCGTTATCTTGAACACGGCGTCACGGTCAAGGCGGAGCGCACAGTTACAGAGGGGGAAAAGACGCTGCTAGCCGTCATTCAAGCTAGAATGAGCGATCAGGTAGCTGAGGTGGATGAATCTCGAGTGCTGGCGTTAGATCAGGCGATTCGCAAGGCGGTCAACTCACTACGAGGCAGCAGGCATGTTACAGAAAAAAGTATTCAGTATTACCTCAATCGGTATTATGAGCTGTTTGACAGTTTTGTGATTTTCCTGACTGACCGTGACCTAACCTCTTATCTTGGACTGCAGATGAAACTGCCCCGACCAGATGAGCCGACGATGAACAGTAAGCTTATCTGCGAAGTGTTTAACGGGTTGCGCGCGATGCTTGTCAAGGATGAGGAGAAGCTGCCCGAACTGCGAATCATCGCTTCCAATAGTGATTCGGGAAAGAGTGTTGACCAGCAACTCAAGGACGCGCTTCAGCTTCCTGCTGAAGAAGAGACCAGGGTGTACCTGTTGAGCTCGTATAAGACTATCGGTATTGGTCAGAATTTACAACACGCAATTGGCAGATTTGAACAGTCGCGAGCGGTCAGCATTGCACCGTTTGATGCTAATCCTAACGACCCACGTCAGGATCAGATTGACCTTGCGGGTGTCTGCCTGGGTGAGATTACGAAGGTTTTGAGCCGTGAGAACCCGTTTCGCATCAATCGCGCTGGCGTGAAGCAAATTACTCAGCTTGAATACCTCGCCGATGCCTATGAAATCAGCTATTCCGACCTCAGCGCACGATTTTCAGATATTCAAAAGAACAAGTCTTATCCAGAAATGACAGCAGTCCGCAGCGTCACGCTGAGTCGATTACGCCTAGTCATTCAAGCACTAGGCCGAACTAATCGGACCTTCAACAAAATGCCCCATATTAGGGTGCTGGTGGCGAGTAATTTAATTGATAAACTCGACAGTGCGGGATTAGATACGACGGATTTCATTCCCGAGGTTCACCAGGTTCTTGCCCTTACGCAGAGCGTGCACATCGACTATGACACACAGCGCAAGACCAACGCCCTGACGAGTCTGACTGCTAGTACAATGCAGGATATCAACTTGCTGCTCTATGACTATCGCGAGAGCCAAAGTTACCGAGAGAACTATCAGGCGCTGAGACACTTTATTCTGTGCCCCAGTTTACAATTCAAGTGCAACACCCTGACGACTAGACCAGAAAGGCCATG
>NZ_AYZJ01000002.1:0-100059 GCF_001436615.1 Lacticaseibacillus camelliae DSM 22697 = JCM 13995 | reverse complement strand
CCCTATCACATTTACGAAACTTTGTTCAGTTTTCAAAGGACTACCTTGTCCAAAAGGCAACTCTGAAATCATATCAGATTGCTCAATAGCTGTCAACTAAATCATTCAATTGTCAGCGCATGGCAACCACGATGATTGCCTCAACGACGCTATTTATCATATCAGCCAGGCCGCAGACCGTCAACAAATTTCGAATCTTTTTCACAATCCCGAACATCATCGGACTGGAGATTATTCATTGTTAGAGTTTTAGCACTATTTCACTCTGTGAACGCCACTTTTATCCGGAGTTAATCATTCCCGCTCCAAAAGAAAAAAGCCGCTGCAAGCAGTGGCTTTTACCCTTATGGACGCATTGTTGGGAACAAAAGAACATCGCGGATCGATGCCGCATCGGTCAACAGCATCACTAATCGATCAATGCCGATCCCCAGTCCACCAGTTGGCGGCATCCCGTACTCAAGCGCCTCGATGTAGTCCTCATCGATCGGCTGCGCCTCATCGTTACCAGACGCCTTCTCAGCCGCCTGAGCTTCAAACCGCGCCCGCTGATCGATCGGGTCGTTGAGTTCGGTAAAGGCATTGCCGTACTCATTGCCGTGAATGAACAACTCGAAACGATCCACAAAGCGAGGGTCTTTCTGGCTCTTCTTGGCCAGCGGCGAGATTTCGATCGGGTGACCGTAAATAAACGTTGGCTGCTGCAGCGTCGGCTCCACGAACTGTTCGAAGAACGCATTGATGATGTGTCCGGTCTTCCAGAAAGGCTCGTAGTGAACGCCCTTCTCGTCAGCCAACTTTCGTGCCTCTTCCGTACTCATCGGTTGCCAGAAATCGACGCCAGTAACATCTTTGATGGCGTCAACCATGTGCTTGCGGGCAAACGGCGCGTCCAAGTCAACGTCCTGGCCCTGGTAAACGAATTTGCCGGAACCCAGCACCTTATTGGCAACGAACCGGAACAGGCCCTCGGTTTCCTCCATGACATCGGAGAGATCCCAATACGCGGCATACGTCTCCAACTCGGTGAACTCCGGGTTGTGCTTGGTATCCAGCCCTTCGTTGCGGAAGACTCGTCCAATTTCATAAACGCGCTCCATCCCCCCGACGATCAGGCGCTTCAAGTGCAGCTCCAACGCGATGCGCAGATACAAATCAATGTCCAAGGCGTTGTGGTGCGTGATGAACGGCCGCGCCGAAGCACCACCCGCAGAAGTGTGCAAAACCGGCGTTTCGACTTCCAGAAAATCGTTATGATCGAGGTACTCGCGCACGGCGCTGACAATGTGCGACCGCTTAACGAAGCGGTCGTAACTGTCAGGATTGGCAATCAGGTCCAGGTAACGCTGGCGATAGATCTGTTCCACATTGGTCAACCCGTGGTACTTGTCAGGCAGTGGCCGCAGCGCTTTGCTGAGAAAGGTCACATGCGTCGCCCGCACGGTCAGCTCACCGGCGTCAGTTTTCATCATGTCCCCTGCGATGCCGAGAAAGTCGCCTAAGTCAGACTTCTTGAAAATCTGATAATTGTCATCGCCGACGACGTCCTTACGCACATAAATCTGAATCCGGCCCGAGCGGTCGCGCAGATCCGCAAACCCGACCTTGCCCTTGCCGCGCTTGGCCATCATCCGGCCCGCGATTGTCACCTCAACGGGCTTAGCGGCCAGATCATCCTTGTCAGTGGCATCGTACTGATCGTGAAGCTGCTTGGCCAAATGGCTCCGGTCGAACCGATGACCGAACGGGTCGATCCCGTTTTCGCGCAACGCGTCCATCTTTTGCCGCCGTGCTAACATCTGATCGTTCATTTCTGTATCTTTAGCCATGTTTTCCTCCTGTCGTGTCCTTAGCCATTTTGCCAATGTCACAGTAAAAAAGCAACCGGCTAGCCGGCTGCTTGCGCTTTTTCGCGGGCTTCAGTCTCTTCGACAAAGCGGTCAAAAATATCGTCCACTTCCTGCTCAGTCTCCACGCTCATTGCCGCGGCCTTGGTCCGGGCTGCACGCGGAATGCCCTTCAGGTAGTATGCGGCCTGACTGCGGAACTCTCGCACAGCCAGGTGCTCGCCTTTGAGCTCCACCAGGCGGTGAAGCTGCAACTTGGCGGTCTCGATCTTTTCGCGCGGCGTCGGTTCAGGAATCAACTCACCAGTGCGAAGATAAGTCTCCACGCCGCGCAGCATCCAAGGGTTACCAAGCGCGGCCCGGCCGATCATGACCGCATCCGCCCCCACTTCGTCTAGCATTCGCTTGGCGTCCTGCGGCGAGCGCACGTCACCATTGCCCATGAACGGAATGTGCAGCTGGTGCTTCACTTCCTTGAGGATGTTCCAGTCCGCATGGCCGCGGTATAGCTGTTCACGCGTGCGCCCATGCATGGCCAGTGCCGATGCGCCGGCACGTTCAGCGGCCAAAGCATTTTCCACCGCGTAAATATGATCATCATCCCAACCGGTGCGCATCTTGACCGTCACCGGCTTGTGCACCGCGTCAACGACGGCCGCGACCATTTCGTAAATTTTGTTCGGATCCAGCAGCCAGTGGGCCCCAGAATCTGTTTTGGTGACCTTGGGCACCGGGCAGCCCATGTTGATGTCGATAATGTCGGCCTCAGTATTTTGGTCGATAAACTTAGCCGCGTTCACCAAATTTTCTTTATTGCCACCAAAAATCTGAATCGAGATTGGATGCTCACGCGGATCAACAAATAGCATACTCAACGTTTTTTTGTTGTGGTACATGATCCCCCGGTCCGAAATCATCTCGCACACGACCAGCCCGGCGCCAAACTCTTTGGCCGTCACGCGAAATGCCGCGTTCGTGATGCCCGCCATGGGGGCCACCACAACGCGATTAGGAATCGTGACGTCGCCAATCTTCCAGCTCAGTGAATCAGTTGCCATTATCTTCATCCTTTTCTTGTAAAAATGCCGTTAACTCGGTTTCAGAATACTCGTACTTGCGCCCGCAAAACTTGCATACGGCCTCGGCGCCATGGTCTTCCTGGATCATTGCCGTCAACTCATCGCGGCGAAGGGACTTCATGATGTCACCAAAATGCGCCTTGCTGCAGTTACATTTGAAGCTGACCGGTTTGGTCGCGACCACGTCAATGGCCACATCGCCCATCGCCCGCGTCGCAATTTCTGCCGGCGTCATGCCCTGGCGCAGCATTTCAGACGTTAGCGGCAGCGTCTTCACCGCCGTTTCAACCGCCGTGATCTCCTCTTGGCTCGCGTCGGGCAGGGCTTGAATCATAAACCCGCCTGCAACCTGAATCGTGTTATCGGCGTTCACAAACACCGACAGCCCAACCGCCGACGGAATCTGCTCGGATTGCGTGAGATAGTATGCGAAGTCCTCGCCTAACTCGCCGGAAACTAACGGTACCTGACCGGTAAACGGCTGACCAAAGCCTAAGTCCTTGGTGACCGCCAGCAGACCTCGACTGCCGACTGCGCGCGCCACATCGATTTTACCCACCAGATTCAGCGGAAGCGTCACGTGCGGCTGCTCAATGTACCCGCGCACGGTCCCGTGGCTGGTGCCGTCGACGACGATGAAGCTGACCGGCCCATCCCCCTTCAGGCGAACGGTCAGCAGATCGTCTGCCCCCTTCAGTCCGGCCGCTGAAAGCAGCAGCGTCGCGACCATGGTGCGCCCCAAAGCGGCACTCGCCGCACTCCAGGTGTCATGGCGCCGCTGGGCTTCAGCAATCGTGTGTGTGGCGTCCACCGCAAATACACGGAAGGCCCCATCTTTGGATACGGCAGTGATCAATTGATCAGACATTTTGGCATCTCCTTGGCTAACTAAACGAAAGTATCATACCAGAAAACCCGCAGCCCTGCCACTTTTTCAGAAAGCGGTCCTTCAGTCCAACGCGCTGGCAGGCAGCAAAAAACGGCCGCTAATCGAAGCGACCGCTCTAAGCTTTGCTTAATCTTCTGGATGGTCATCGGGTGAAGCCGACGCATCACTTTGCGCACTTTCAGAGTCAGAGGCTTGGCTGGTGCTTTCTGAGGCAGGTGCAGACGAGGCTGTTGACTCGCTGGCATCGTTATTTTCAGCGGCACTGGCACTACCGGCGACGCTGTCAGCAGTTTCAGAGGCACTGGCGGCCGATTCAGCCGTGCTGGCAGCCGAGCCGTCTGTATCAGCGGCGGAACTGCCTGCCTGCTGCTTTGCCTTGTCCTTTTGTTCCAAAGCTTTCTTGGCTTCCTCAAAGGTTGCCGCCTCCGCTTTTTCACTCGGGAATTCGCTTTGGTCTTCAGGCATCTTGCCGTCCTTAAACAGGGACAGGATCTGCTTTTCGTCCAAAGTTTCGTACTTCAGCAAGGCATCGGCGATGAGCTTATGCTGCTCGCGGTGGCTCTCGATAATGTCGTGAGCCCGCTGGTGGTCTTCCTCAAGGATCCGCCGAACTTCATCATCAATGGCGGTCGCGGTCTGCTGCGAGTAAGGTGCAGACTGACCGTACTGAGCGCCGACGAACGGCTGGCCACCTTCACGTTCAAGGGTCACAGGCCCCAGACGATCGGACATCCCATAGGTTGTGACCATGCTCCTTGCAAGCTGAGTGGCCTGCTCAAAGTCATTGGAGGCGCCAGTGGCTTTAATGCCAAAGATGATCTCTTCAGCAGCCCGGCCACCCATCAATCCGATGATCTGCTCGTTCAGGTCCTTCTTAGTCAGCATGTACTGATCTTCCTTCGGCAGGGTGATGGCGTAACCGCCAGCCCGGCCGCGAGGAATGATGGTAACCTTACGCACGACCCGCGAATCAGAAAGAACTAACCCGATCAAAGCGTGACCCGCTTCGTGGTAAGCCGTGATTTCCCGGTCCTTTGGCGCAATGACCTTGTTTTTCTTGGCCGGCCCGGCGATGACGCGGTCTTCCGCTTCATCAATATCGCTGGCATCGATCTTGTCTTTGCTCCGGCGAGCGGCAACCAAGGCCGCTTCGTTCAGCACGTTTTCAAGATCGGCCCCAACAAACCCAGGGGTTTGCCGTGCCAACTCAGCCAGGTCAACATCGTCGGCCAAAGGCTTATTCTTCGCGTGAACTTTGAGGATCGCTTCACGGCCCTTAACGTCAGGCTGCCCAACCAGAATTTTCCGGTCAAACCGGCCTGGCCGCAGCAGCGCTGGATCAAGCACATCGGAACGGTTAGTCGCCGCGATGACAATGACACCTTCGTTGCCTGTAAACCCGTCCATTTCAACCAGCAACTGGTTCAAGGTCTGTTCACGTTCATCGTGGCCGCCGCCCATGCCGGCACCACGCTGACGACCGACCGCATCAATTTCATCGATAAAGATGATCGACGGTGCGCTCTTCTTGGCCTGATCGAACAGGTCACGCACACGAGAAGCCCCGACCCCGACAAACATTTCAACGAAGTCAGACCCGGAAATTGAGAAGAACGGCACGCCGGCTTCACCGGCAACCGCCTTGGCCAGCAAGGTTTTACCAGTACCCGGAGGGCCCTCCAACAGCACCCCGGCTGGGATGCGGGCACCTAACTTAGAGAACTTGTGGGGATCCTTCAGGAACTCAACGACCTCGACCAGTTCCTGCTTTTCTTCTTCCTCACCGGCAACATCGGAGAAGCGGACCTTATTGGCCTTCTTATCCGCCGGCTTGGCTTTGGACTTGCCGAAGTTCATCACTCGACCGTTGCCGCCGCCTTGACCAGACTGGTTCATCATCATGTAGAAGAACACCATGAAAATAACCAGCGGCAGTACTGTGATCAGCAGTGTCACCCAAACGCTGGAGGAGCTTTCCTCCTGCGTGCTAATGGCAACGTCATTTTTATCGGCTGCCTTGGTGATCGTCTGCATATAGGTGTTGTTCGTCGGAACATAAGATGAGAAGTGAGAGGTCGTGCTTGAGGTTGCCCCCATCAGCCCGAGACCAGTCTGGTCGTTTGTGACCTTCTTCGCGTTCTTGTATTCCCCTGTGACTTTGTAGACGCCGCCACTTGGCTGGATCGAGAAGGACTTGATTTTGTCCTTCTGCAGCTCAGAGATGAACTGACTAGAGCTCAGCTCCTGGGTCGTGCTGCCACTATTGCCGCGCAGGTACCATGCAAACACGGTGACCAGCACGACAAAAAGAACCACATAGGTCAGCGTGCTGCCAAATAGCCCATTTTGTTTTTTCTTCATGCATAACCTCCAGCAACGTAGTGGATAATATATTTATAGTAACATGATACACCCAAGCTATGCTGACACTCAGTTCTCATAGATTGCCGGTTTCAGCACACCGATGTACGGCAGGTTACGATAACGCTCAGCGTAATCCAGGCCGTAACCGACGACGAATTCGTTAGGCACCTTCGTCCCCACGTAATCCGCCTTGACCGTCTTAATGCGGCGGTCGGGTTTGTCCATCAGGGTGCAAACCTTAATGGACTTGGCATCGCGAGTCTTAAAGATTTTGATCAGGTAAGACAAGGTCCTGCCAGTATCAACAATGTCTTCGACGATCAGTACGTCGCGGCCGGCCACGCTGGTATCCAAATCCTTGATGACCTTGACCTCGCCAGAGCTCTCAGTCGCGTTCCCATAACTGGAAACGTCCATGAAATCCAGCTCAACGTATTCATCTAGCTCACGGACCAGGTCGGTCATAAACATAATCGCCCCTTTTAAGATGCAGACGACCAGCGGATTCTTGCCCGCGTAATCCCGAGAGATCTCGCCAGCAAGCCGTTTGATGATCGCATCGATATCCTGTTTTGAGTAAAGCACCTTCAGTATGTCGTCATTCATGCGCTGCCTCATCCTTTGTGTCTGATTTCATTGCCAATACTGTTTGCAGTATATCAGTTTGAGAACCAGCAAACAATTGACGTGGCGCAATTCCTTCGACCCAGAAGACCTGATTACCGGCCGCGGCGACCAGTCTGAGACTGCGCGCCGGTTGCGGAATTTTTTGATTGATAAAAAATCGCCGCAGCAGCTGATGCTGACCATTTGCCAATTGGACCTCATCGTGTGGCCGCCGGGTGCGCAGGAGGACCGGTGCGACAGGCACTGCCGCGAGCTTTCGGGCGCCGGCCGGCAAGTGGGTAAACACCCCGAACTGACACCGCCCAACTGAATACCACCGGTTTAAGTCTTTCAGCGTGACGGCACCAGGGTGCGCGTCTGCCCCCCTCACGCTGAGCTGACCGTATGCAGCGACCACCTTCCGCCCACCGGCCACATCAAACTGCTTGGTGCCGCGACCAGCGGCCAGTGCTCCCAGCAAGGCCGCCTGCACCGGCGGTTTGACTTGCACGTGCCAGCGCGTCAAAGCACTGGTCAACAATAACTGTTGAATCGCCTCAGGTTCGTCAGCGTAGCGATGCCAGTCAAGCGGCGCGGCCGCATTGGGCGGGAGCATCTCGTTGACCTGCCGCTGAGCGAGCAGCATTGTGGCTTCGAGGTCGCGGCTAAAGCGCCCTGCATGCTGCAAGACCCCTGCGTTGACCGCCTTCATCGCAGGCACTGCATCTCGCCGCAACCGGTTGCGCGCGTAGTGCACGTCAAGATTGCTGTCGTCCTGGCAGTACGCCAACTTAGCTTCGGCCGCGTAGGCAACCAGGGCCGCTTTAGGGACCGTGAGCAGCGGCCGAACCACCAGCAAATCACCCCAGCGGCGCATCGGCGCAATGCCGGTCATGCCGGTCACTGAACCGCTTCTGGCCAGTCGGAAAAGGAGCGTTTCCAGCTGATCGTCGGCGTGGTGCGCCGTCATCAGAACGCTTGCCCCGACCGCCTTGGCAACTTGGCGCAAGAACGCGTATCGCGCCTTGCGGGCCGCTGCCTCCAGCCCGTGCGCGGGGTGATCTGCCACCGCCCACGCCCCGGTTTTGACCGGCAGCTTCAGTGCTTCAGCGGCCTGGACGACCTGAGCCTGCTCTGCCGCGCTGGTCGGGCGCAGCCGGTGATCAAACGTGGCCACCGTCAGCTGCAACCGGTGCGGATGCAGAACGCTCAGCAGGTTCATCAACACAGTTGAATCGACCCCACCGGACACCGCCAGCACGACTCGCTGACCCACGGGCAAATGAAATGGTGCAATCAACTGCTCAGCTGAGCGCATGGCTAGCTCCTTTCCGCATGTTGACCAGCCTAGCACACGGAGCTTGCGGCTTCGTCATACTAAAGGCTGATTTCTGACAGTGTGTCACATCACCGGTAAAAAAAGTGCCGAGGACAGCCCTCGGCATCGGCTTAACTCCGCCGGCCGCCACGGCCGCCGCGCTTACCCTCGGTGTTGTGCCGCAGGTCGCTCAGCCGTGACTCACTTTCTTTGAGAAATCCGGACATCATCGAATCAAAGTCATCTTTGGGCGCATCCTTGCCAGCGTGACCAAAGCCGCGACCGCCGCCGTTGCTGTGCGGTCGCGGCCCGTTGAAATTGCGCTCCCCGTGACTTTCGGCGTGCGGCGCATGATTGAAGTGACCACCGTGGCTGCTTTGAGCGTGTTCCCCTGCCGGCTTATCGACCGCTTTTCTAATCGAAAGGCCGATCTTACCGTCCTTGATGGTCATGACCTTAACGGTGACTTCATCCCCAACGCTCAGCACATCGTGAATATCTTTGACGTAAGCGTCAGAGATCTCGCTGATGTGCACCAGGCCGGTCGTCCCGGAACCCAGGTCGACAAACGCCCCGAAATTCGTGATCCCTGTGACCTTACCTGTTAACTTCTCGCCAACTTCAATCGCCATATAAAAAGATGTCCTCCTGAATGATTTGTGACTCTAAGTATACCACGCAAAAACCGCCACGCAACAGACGAGCTCGCGGTTAATTCGAGTTCTGCGTGTCGGTTTGGACGGATGGCAGGGAGAAAACAACTTCCCCCGGTTTAGACATGAGATAACGTTCGCGGACCAATTTGCCCAGATACTGTTCATTGTTCAACTGGTCGATTTTGACCTTCAATGATTGCTTCTGCGCCTTGGCCTGCGCTAAATCGGCTTTGGCCGACGCCACTGCCGTCGACTGCGTCTTGATGGCATTGTTGGTCGACACCAGCTGGTAGCCGCCCACCCCACAGATCATCACTAAAGCCGCGGCAAACGTCACCAGTCGGCGTTTATGAACACGCAGAGACCGGCTCGTGTGCACCGGCTGTTTAACTGTTTGCGTTGGCCGCAACTGTCGAATATTAGAAGCCATCAAGAACCCACCTTAATCATGCTGATAGATCTAGTATAACAAAGCCCCGTCACGCAGTGCGTTACAGTTTAATAACTTTCTTTGTAGCTTTCATCCACGACCGTGTACATTTCCCCGGCCTGCTCTTTCTTGGTGAGCTCGTTTAAGGCCGCAACCTTGACCGTCAGGGTCTTGTTGCCAAAAACGATTACCAGCGTGTCACCGATGGCCACGTCGCTGCTCGATTTGGCCACGCGGCCGTTGATCGAGATCCGCCCTTTGTCGGCGATTTCTTTAGCCACCGTGCGGCGTTTGATGATGCGCGAAACCTTCAAAAATTTATCTAATCGCATAACTATTCCTTCCGGAAGCGATGCTGCCACCACTTCATGAACTTGCGCCCGTACGGAATCGCGAGGACTTCCCGCACGGTGTAAAGGCGAAAAATCGCCCCTAGGACCACAAACAATAAGACGCCTAGTGGCACTGCCACCACAAACACCCAAAGCGTTTCCACCCGATTTTGAGGCTGCATGTGAACGGCCACCAGGTGAACAACCACACTCATTGGGCCCACCACTAGCATGAGCCGCGCGTTAAACCCGCGCGGATCGGCCCCTTGCAAACTCCGTGGTAGTTGAATGTAGAGCAGCACCACGATCACCGCCAAGGCAAGCACCGTGGCCGCCGCAGCACCAACCGCGCCATACCGCACCGTCAGCAGCGGATTGGCGATCATCTTGACGACCAGTCCCGCCAGCAGCCCATAGCTGGTATAACGAAAGCGATTCAGACTTTGCAGCACAGCGTTATAAGCGTTGATCAGCGCCACCAGCACGATGCATAAGGTGTAAACGCGCAGCGTGCCGGTCAGCACCGTATCGCCAAACAACAACCGGTTGACGCTTGGCATCAGGGCGATCAGGCCTGCCGCAGCGGCCAAAGAAAGCCCCAGGTTAAAGCGGATCAGCTGCCGCGCGGTTTGCTTAAACGCCGTCCAGTGCCCACGCGCCACCGAGCGACTCAGACTGGGGAGTAAGGTCGTCGAAAGTGAAGTGGCGACGACCAACCCCAGCTGCACCAGCGGCTGGCCGCGGTCGTACACCCCCTTCAGAGCCCGCGCCGCAGCCGGGGCCATGCCCCGCGCGATCAGCCCGCGCGTGACCGTGAAGGAATCCACGAGTTGAAGCAAGATCAGCAGCGCGGAAAAAAGCGCGATTGAGCCGCCTTCCTTCACGAACCGGTCAAACAAATGACCATACTCGCTCAGCGGCGTGGCTGCGTGTGGGAAACCGCGGCTGGCCTTGAGGTAAGCCGGTAAAATGACCAGTGTCGCGCCCAGACCACCAATAAAGGCTCCGGTCATCGCCCAGGCCGCCATTTTGTATGGCCCCCAGGCGTGCTGCACGGCCACCCCCGCGGCCAGCAAGATCACGCCTACGCGCAGCAACTGTTCGACGACTTGGCTGATCGCCGTTTTGGTCATGTCAAACGTGCCCTGAAAGTACCCCCGGGCTGCCGACAGCACCGGCATGGTCAGAAACATCAAGCCGACCGAACGCACGATGGGCGCCAAACCGGCATCCGCCATCGCGCGCGCAATCAGGTCCGCCCCCAGTTCCAAAACCGCAAACATCGCAAACCCGATCCAGGCCATCAGCACCAACGCCCGGTGTGCCACCGCCGCTTGCGCCAATGGGTCACGTGCTTGCGCCACCTGCTTTGAGATGTACACCGGAAAGCCAGACAACGCAAAGGTCATCCCAATGCCGTACAGCGGATAAATCTGCTGATAGGCGTAAAAGCCAGTATCGCCGACCATGTTTTGAAATGGCACGCGGTAAACCGCGCTGAGGATCTTGGCAATCAGCCCGCCAAGACTGAGGATCCAAGCCCCACGCATCACCTTGGACATGCGTTTACTTGCCATCGGCCACCTCCTGTTGCTGCTTGGCCAGTGCCTGGACAAAGGCAGTCAGCTCGGTGAGCCAGTCGGCGGTCGCCATCCCCTTGGGCAGCAGTAAGGTCACAATCAGCGGCCCGTCTGCAGTCACGCGGGCTTTGAGCTTGGTCTTGGCCAGCGCGGCAAATAGCTTCTCGCCTTGGACCGCACTGGCGGCCTTGGCACTGAGTTGCACCATGATTTGCCGCTCGTCGCGGGTGATTTTTTCGACCTGAGCGGCATCCGCAAACCGCTTCAAATGCGCCACTGCCAGCAAGTTGGCGACCGGCTCGGGGTAATCGCCAAACCGGTCGATCAAATCGGCTTGCAGTTCCTGTTCCTGCGCGGCGCTTTCAGATTCGCGCACGCGCTTGTACAGTTCGATCTTCTGGGCGGGATCGGCAACGTAACTGTCTGGCAGGTAAGCCTCAATGTCCAAACTGACCTCCGCGTCAAGTTTGACCTGGTGCTGCTTGCCTTGCTTGACGGCGACGGCGTCTTGAAGCATCTGCGTGTACAGATCGTAGCCGACTGCATCGATGAAGCCGTGCTGCTGGCTGCCCAGCAAGTTGCCCGCCCCGCGGATTGACAAGTCGCGCATGGCGATCTTAAACCCAGAGCCCAGCGCGGTGAAGTCCTTAATGGCGCTCAGCCGCTTTTCGGCCTCCTCGGATAACACCCGATTCTGCCGGTACATGAAGTACGCGTACGCCACGCGGCTGGAGCGGCCGATCCGGCCGCGCAGCTGGTAAAGCTGCGCCAGGCCGTAATGGTCGGCATCCTCAATGATCAGCGTGTTGACATTCGGCATGTCCACCCCAGTTTCAATGATGGTGGTCGTGACGAGTACGTCATAATCCCCGTGGACAAAATCGTAAATCACATTTTCCAGTTGGGTCTCGGTCATCTGGCCATGCGCATAGGTCACGGTCGCGTCAGGGACCAGCGCCTCGACCTCAGCCACCGTGCGTTCAATGTCTGCCACCTTGTTGTGCAGGTAAAAGACTTGGCCCCCGCGCTCCAGCTCGCGCTCGATCGCCGACTTGATAACGCCCCCGTTTTGCTCCATCACAAACGTCTGGATCGGGTAACGGTTGGTCGGCGGCGTTTCGATCACCGACAGATCACGCACCCCCAGCATCGACATGTTCAGTGTCCGCGGGATCGGCGTGGCCGTCAGGGTCAGCACGTCCACATTGGCCTTCATCGCCTTGAGCTTTTCCTTGTGCTTCACACCGAAGCGCTGCTCCTCATCGATAATCAGCAGCCCCAAGTCGTGGTAGTGCACATCCTTGGACAGCAGCCGGTGAGTCCCGACCACAATATCCAGTTTCCCGGACGCCAAATCGGCCAGTGTCTGTTTGGCCTGCGCTGGCGTGCGAAAGCGTGAGAGCATCCCCACCTCGACCGGAAAATCAGCGAAGCGGTCGATCATCGTGTCGTAGTGCTGCTGAGCCAATATGGTCGTGGGCACCAAAAAGGCGACCTGCTTGCCGGCCTCAACCGCTTTAAACGCCGCCCGCAGCGCCACTTCAGTCTTGCCAAAACCAACATCACCGACCAACAGCCGATCCATCGGCCGTGACTTCTCCATGTCCTGCTTAATTTCCTTGGCCGATCTCAGCTGATCGTCAGTCTCGGGATACGGGAACTCAGCCTCAAATTCGCGCTGCAGATCGTCATCAGGTGGAAAGGCATACCCTGGCTCGGCTTCGCGCGCGGCGTAGAGTTTGATCAGGTCGTCGGCAATGTCCTCGATCTTAGCCGCGACTTTTCGCTTCGTCTTCTGCCACTCGCTGCCGCCAAGTTTGTTGATGCGGGGCCGCTTGCCATCCGCCGCCACATACTTTTGCACCAAGTGCAGCTGGCTGACCGGAATGAACAGCTTGTCCCCTTTTTGGTACAGGATGGTGATGTAGTCCTGATGGACCCCGTCCACTTCGAGCGTTTGCATGCCCACGTACTCACCGATCCCGTGGTTCACATGGACCACGTAATCGCCGGGGTGCAGATCCGTGTATGACCGCAGCCGTTCCGCATTCGCCAAGGTTTGATGCCGAGCACGCCGCTTGACTTTGGCGTTAAACAGCTCGTGTTCGGTGACTACCACCAAGTGCGCAGTCGGCAGTTCGAACCCATTGGCCAGCGTCCCCGCGACCACCTGCTGCACCCCTGGCAGCAGCGCGCTGGGTTCGGAAATCACCGCGTCGATGTCAAAATCACGCAGCGTTTCGCTCAGCTTATCCCGCCGGGCCTTCTCGCCCACTAAGTACACCACGGTTTGCTTTTGTTTCCGCCAGCGGTCCGCCTCAGTTTTCAGCAGCGGCATCTGCGAGAAAAACTGCTGGACGTTGCGCGTCGCGATGTTGGTCAACGACTTGAGCCGAATATTACCCATGCCTTTTTGAAACAGGCTCAGGTAAAGGTGCGGCCGCCGCTCGGTGCGGTCCAGTTCCTGCAAGGTGAGGCTCGGTTGTGCTTCCGCCAGCTTACCGCCTTCCTGCAGGCTGGCGTACCAGTCAGTGGTTTCCTGCAGCAGCGAGACATCGGCGTCTGCCAGTTTTGTGTAATCGTCATACACGACCACCGCCTGTTTCGTCAGGTAACTGCTGATCTGGGCCGACTCAGGATATAGTGCCGGCATGTAAAGCGCCAGCGAATCAGGCCGCTCTCCGCGGCTCATCTGATCGGCCACGCTGAGCAGTTCATCCGTTAACGCCTGCTTCGCCTCTTTCGTCTTGGCCTTGGCCTTGGCTTTGGTGCCAGCGGCCGTGAGTCTGGCACCGGCAGCTTTCAACGTTTCGGTCGAGGCGACCAGATCCGTCGCCGGTGCGATCGTCACTGCCTCCAGGTTCTCAATGCTGCGCTGCGTGGCCATGTCAAAGCGCCGCAGGGAATCCACCGCGGTATCAAACAACTCGATCCGCACCGGGTCATCCTGATTCAACGGATAAATGTCGATGATCCCGCCACGGATGGCAAATTCACCAGGCGCTGCGACCAAGTCGTCGCGCCGATAACCCATCGCGACGAGTTGACCAGCCAGTGTGCCCGGATCAATTTCAGAATCCATGCTGAGTGTCAGACTGGCCTGCTGCCAGGTCGTCTGGGGCACGAGCTGCCGCTTCAGGCCGGCCAGGCTGGTGACCACAATGCCAAGCTGGCCGGTCTGAAGCCAGTTCAGCGTATTGATCCGGTCGTTGACGGTGTCCTTCGAACTGACGGCAACTTCCGCCGCCAGCACGTCTTCCACCGGAAAAGGCCACACCAAATCAGCTCCCAGCAGCCCAGTCAGGTCTGCCGTGAGCTCATCTGCGTGGTACCGATCATTTTCGACCACCAGCAGCTGCCGCTGAGTTTTCTTTAGCGCAGCCGCCAGAAATAACGTCTTGGCTGATCCGTCCAGACCTGTGACCAGGTGTCTTCCGGCATCCAGGCCCGGCCACAGCGCGGCCAGCTCTGGTGTCTGCATCATCATCCCGATGAGATCCATGTTATCTCCTATCTAAAACACTTTGCTGTGAGTATCGCACGGCTCGGCGGCTAACCTGCGCCTTGGTGCCCAGTTTAATGCTTAATTATATTTATTCATCAGCGCAGAAAACGCCAGCCCGTGGATCCAGTCATCGGCCGCGAGCTGAAGCTTGTCCAAACCGTTCAAGATTTCGACCTGGTCAGTCGGCGAAAATGGCGTCAGCACCCAGTCCACCACTTTTTGTTTTTGCGGGTGCTGAATGCCGATTTTCGCCCGGTAAAAGTCCTGCGTACCGAGCACGTTGATGATCGACTTAATGCCATTGTGCCCTCCGGCCGAGCCCTTCTGCCGCAGGCGCAGCCGGCCCATGGCCATGTCCATGTCATCCTGGATGATCAGAATCTCGTCTTGCTGGAACTGATAAAACGCCTTGAGCTGGCCGACCGCACGCCCGGAATCGTTCATGAAAGTCTGCGGTTTGACGAGCAACACCTTTTCCCCAGCGACCCAGGCCGTGCCTGTCAACGCGTTAAATTCCTGCTTAGCGATGGCGGCGTCATAGCGCTTGGCTAACGCGTCCACGGCCATAAACCCGATGTTATGCTTGGTTTTTGCATACTGACTGCCTGGATTACCCAGGCCCACGATCATTTTCAAAAAATTGCCTCCTCAGCCCAGCTGTGATACGCAAAAAAGCGGGAGCTCCGCTTGCCAGGCCCGCTGTCTGTACTCATTATACCAGAGCCGGCAAGTCGGCTCCGGTGCACCAGGCTAGAGATGAAAGTCCGGTTCGTGATGAAAACGCTTCATTTCAAATCCCGAATTTTCTGCATTCCCGGCTAAAAGCCCAACCTGCCGCCTGGTGAATTGTTTCACGAGAACGCGGTATACAGCCATTATCCCAGTTTTTAAGCGTTCCATTAAGGGACGATTAATTTTCTGGAAATCCGTGCATCAATGAGCGAGTGTGGTATACTTCAAAGTGAATTGCACACTGCACACATGAAAGGATGATATCACCGTGGCAAACGCAAAAAAAGATCACCAAAAAGTAATTCTTGTTGGTGACGGTGCCGTTGGTTCTAGTTACGCCTATGCAATGGTATTGCAGGGCATTGCCCAAGAAATTGGGATCGTTGATGTTGTTAAGAACAAGACAAAGGGTGACGCGATCGACTTGAGCAACGCGCTGCCATACACTCAGCCGAAGAACATTTACTCTGCTGAGTACAGCGACGCAAAAGACGCTGACCTTGTTGTTATCACCGCCGGCGCACCACAAAAGCCAGGCGAAACTCGCCTTGACCTGGTTAACAAGAACCTGAAGATTTTGAAGTCCATCGTTGACCCAATCGTCGACAGTGGCTTCAACGGGATCTTCCTGGTTGCTGCTAACCCTGTTGACATCCTGACCTACGCGACCTGGAAGCTTTCCGGCTTCCCGAAGAACCGCGTTATCGGTTCAGGGACTTCCTTGGATACCGCACGCTTCCGTCAGTCCATCGCTGAGATGGTCGGCGTTGACGCCCGTTCGGTCCACGCTTACATCATGGGTGAACACGGTGACACCGAATTCCCTGTATGGAGCCACGCCAACATCGGTGGCATCAAGATTTCTGAATGGGTCAAGGCTCACCCTGAAATCGATGAGAGCAAACTGGTTGACATGTTCACCGATGTCCGCGACGCCGCTTACAAGATCATCGAGCTGAAAGGCGCGACCTTCTATGGTATCGCCACTGCCCTGGCCCGCATCTCTCAGGCCATCCTGGACGATGAAAACGCCGTTCTGCCACTGTCCGTTTACATGGACGGCCAGTACGGTCAGCACGACATCTTCATCGGTTCGCCTGCCGTGATCAACGCTAATGGGATCTCAAGCATTCTTGAAATTCCTTTGACCGACCACGAACAAGAATCCATGAACAAGAGTGCTGCCCAGCTGAAGAAGATCATCGACGACGCGTTCGCTAAGAACGACATCGAGACTCGTCAGTAATTCCGACCAGCATTCAAAGGAAAGCGCCGCCTGCGGGTGGCGCTTTTTTGCTGCCGTTTCAGCTGTATCTGGTCACCTGTGGTATGATAAAGCAATGAGAATGCGATCCAAAACGGGGAACTTGGAGGAATAAGTATGTTGATCAAGTCACTGGTTCAAAAAAAAGCGGATCTGACGACAGTTAAGGAAACAGATACTTTGGAAGAAGCCCTGGCCACGCTAGAGGACTCGGGTTTTCGCTGCGTCCCGATTCTCGATGAAAGCGGGCAGATTTTCCGCGGCAACATCTATAAAATGCACATCTACCGCCATAAGTCCCAAGGCGGTGACATGTCCCTGCCGGTGACCTACCTGCTGAAAAACGCGACCAAGACCATTCCCGTGGACGCGCCGTTCTTCAAGGTCTTCTTCAACATTAAGGACCTGCCTTACATCGCGGTGCTCGACGAAAACGCCAACTTTTACGGGATTCTCACCCACTCCCGCCTGCTGGCAATGCTGTCCGAATCCTGGAACATTGACGTTGGTTCTTACGTACTGACCGTGATGTCTTCTGGGCAGCGCGGCGACCTGGCGGCAATGAGCAAGATTCTTGCCAAGTATGTCTCAATTTCCGGTTGCCTGACGCTGGACGCCAAGCAGGAAGAAATCGTGCGCCGCACCCTGTTCACCCTGCCCGCGGGCATTGATGAGGCCACGCTGAACACCTGCGTGGCCAAGCTCGAGCGCAAGGGCTTTCGGGTCGCGGAAATCGACGACCTGCAAAGCGGCCAACCCCTTCGGGTCGATGAGGAGCTATGATTTAAAAAGGACGCAAACACGCCGCCAATCTCAGTCATGCTGGGGTTGGCGGCGTGTCTTTTGGTTTTTGGATGATTGCGCTATTGAACGCGGTTGGAGAAGTGCACGGCCTTGTTGATCAGGTACATGACCGGCCACGAAATGACCATAATGACCAACTCGGATAACACCAGCTCGCCTAGGGTCAGCATCGACGCGCCGCCGAACCAGGCCATGTGCCCGGTCCAGACAATTTCGATCCAGATCAGGAACATCGTCAGGCTCATTGAACAAACCGCTAGAAGCTGACGTTGCCAAACCTTGGGCAGCTTTTGGCCCAGCGTGGCGACCAGGCCCAATCCAATCAAGCTCTGGCCCCCACCAAACAGCACGTCCAGCCAGCCCATCGGCGAAAACAGTGCGTTGTAGATCACGACCCCAACGACGACGCCGAACAGATACTTGCGATTGAAGGCGACCAAGTGGTTCAACGCTTCCGAAATGCGGAACTGGATCGCCCCGCTGGCAAGGTTGAACACGCCAGGCACGACCGACAGCACGACGTAGAGTGCGGCCACCAACGCGTTGATGACCAGCGTCCGCGTCCCTGTATGATTTTGCATAAAATGAGACCTCCTAGTTTTTTTACGTGGGATGGATTGCGAACCACGACTCCCCAGTTTCCCATGAATGCGGCGTGCTGTCCACCGAATTCACCTTTTTTCTGAAAAGTGATTGGTCATTAACCATATTATGCCGTACACTGAAAGAGAGTGGTGGAAACCACCACAAACATCTCAAAGAAAGCAGGCATACGATGACAGAAGCAACAGCTTACCGGCTGAAACAAATCATGACTCAAGAACATCTGAGTCTGACCCAGGCGGCAAAGCAGATCGGGATCTCAGCTTCCAGCATGCGCAAAGTGCTGAAAGATACCCCGATGAGCCGGCCGATCACGTTTAAGATTAACCGCTTCATCGAAGAGCACCCGGTCCAACAAGCTAAGAACAGCTTCACCATCTTTGACTCTGCCGAGGAAGAAGCCAAATCAGCGGCCCCGAAGAAAACAGTTTCGGCAGCCAAGCAGGCACCTCAGACAGAGCAAAAAGCAGAAGCCAAACCGCAAAATCGAAACGAACCAAAGCAGAACCCGAACCAGGGCGCGAAACCAAAACAGGAACCAAAAGCCGAAACTCAGGCGTCTTCTCAGCCCCGGCGCCGCGGTCGCCGGCAGCAGGCGGAAAAAGAACCAGTGCAAGCTGTTAAGGCGAACCAGCCTAAGCGCGGGCAAGAACAGCCAAAGGCCAAGGCTCAGCAGCATCAGGCTAAGCCCGCAGCGGGCAAGCAGGCGCAAAACAACGCCCAAAAGAATCAGCAGCCCGATGAAAAGAAGAACCGGCCTAGTCGCCGTTCTCGTAAAGCCGAGCAGGCCGAAGGTGAGGCGCACCGGACCAGTGCTCAAACCGCGCAAGGCCGGGCCACCCAACGCCAAAAAACACGGGTTGAACAGCCGCGCCAGCAGTCCACTGTCGCCGCGCAAAAGCAGGAAACGGCAGCTACCGCCTCGCATGTGGCGCCAACCACTGCACCAAGTACCAGCACTGCCAACAGCGCGCCGGCAACCAAGCCGACCACCGCGCCTACTAAATCAGCTGACACCCAGGCAACAGAGCACACTGACAATCGGCCTGCTCGCCAAGACAACACCATTTTGATTTACATAGATGAGTCCTTCGGCGGCGGTTCGGACTATCAGCGCAACATGTCGATTGGGGCCACCGTTGTGGATCCGGACGATGAGCAAGCCCTGCAGCCATTTATGCAGACCCTTTACCCGTTCGGCTGGCAGCCAGGCGATGAGGTCAAGGCCCGGGGCAAAGCCCGCGAGCAGCTGGAATCCATGCTGCGGCACGCCAACACCGACCGCGCCGCCACTTACGCGGTGTACTCACCGCTTTCTGACACAGGCAACTTCTCGCTCAGCTTTGGCATCCTGTACCCGTATGTCGCGGCCTTGATTCGCATTTTGGCCGCACTGCCGACCAAACCGACCAAGGTCCGCGTCGCCATGGATCAGCGCAGTGAGATCACTGATGACCAACTGGCCATGGCTGCCCGCATGCTTCACGCGTACGTTAAGGCCCAAACCGGCCGGGACGTGATCTTCATGTTCCGCACCACGGATTCGAAGCAAACCATCGGGGTTCAGTACTCAGACTTTGTGTCACACGCGGCCATGATTTTTGGCCCTGACCAAATCAAAAGCACCGGCATCCATAAGTTGCCAGCAATCGGTACCCAACTCGGCGACCAGCTGCAGCTCTTCGCCATGGTGGGCCTGCAAAAGTACCTGCTTGACGATGGCGCAACCCAGGACGAGGCGCCGCAACCGTTCAAGAATCCGCTGCTCAACGCCGCAGACCGCATGACGCATCTCGCGGAAAAGGCCGCAGACATTCCTGATGTGCCTGAGGACACGTTCGCGCAGGCCAAGCTAGTGGTCAACCAGCTGCTTCAGATCGCGCCTAGCTCAGTGGCAGGCGCCATCAACAAGATGCCGTTCCAGAACTGGTACGACATTCTTGCCCGCACCGCTGCCCTGTTGCACTACACAGACGAATCACTGCCGCCATTCCGCATTGATCCGGACGCCATGCAGATCGCCACGGATGCCCTCAATAACATCCAGGCGCTGCTCGCCGGCGCACGCTAACTGAAACGCAAACACGCCAGCCGCATTGTTCACATCAATGCGACTGGCGTGTTTTGTTGCCTAAAGCTTCAGGTTCCAGGCGGGCAGGACCGTGTCATGATTGACCTTCTTGATCAACTTGCCGATTTGCGGCTGCTGGTAGGCTTTGACCACCTTCTGGTAAGTCTTGTTGTGAATATCGCCTTTGCGGGCCGCCACCACGTTGATCCACGGCTTGCTGGCTTGGGTGATCTTTGCTCGATACAGCGCCTGGTCTGGATTAAGCCGTGCGTCAGCGGCGATTCCGGAGTTGATGATTGCAATGTCAACGTCCGGCAGCGACGTCGGGATCAGATTCGGATCCAGTTCCTTGATCTTCAGCCCCAGCTTGTTGCTTTTAATGTCGTGAAGGGTCGGCAGCGCCTTATTGTCCAATGTGATCAGCTTGGCGTCCGCCAGCAGTTCCAAAGACCGGGTCTCGTCGGTCGAGTCGTTCGGGATCGCCACGCTGGCGCCTTTCTTCAGCTGCTTTAAACTGGTCAGCTTCTTTGAGTACACCGCCAGCGGCGCGATCACGGTGTCGCCGATCGGTGTCAGGGTACTCTTATGATCCTTATCCCAAGTGGCTAGAAACGACCGCTGTTGGGTGGCGTTCAGGTCCAAGTCACCATCGCGCAGCGCAATGTTGGGCTGATTATAATCGGAAAACTGGACAATTTTCAAGTCGATGCCCTGTTTTTTGAGATTCCCGGCCACCGTCTTCCAGACCCCGCCTTTATCCGAGCCGACAATGCCCAGCTTGACCGTTGTTTCCTTTTGCGCACTGTTGCCGCAGGCCGAAAGCGTCAACACCGCCGCTGCCGCCAGGAATACCCCGAACCATTTACTGATTTTCATCCTTTTCCTCCTTGTGAAACGCAAAAAATCCGCCCTCTTCCTGTTAGAAGTGAGCGGACCCACGGTACCATTCTAATTCGATCGCATACACGATCCTCGCCAGTCAATCAACTGGAAGCACGAAAATGGGTGCCGACCAGCCGCCTTCGTGAACATCCAGCGGCCCAAAGCTCGTGCCATATTCTCGAAGTCGGCCTGCCCCGCTTCCATCACACCGGGTTTTCTGTTCAGGCCAAACGCCGTTACTCACACGATTGCGTTTCAACTATTAATTTATGTGTCTTAGAATAACACACCATTTTCTAATGTCAATCTCACTCATCCATCATTATTGAACGCAGGTTTTTACGCCTGGGCGGGAAAGGGCGCCACCGACACGCGCGGAAGCCGCTCGGTTAGGCCGCAGGCAATTTCGTAGTGAATCGTGTGCGCGTAATCCGCCACGTCCTGTAGCGTGATTTCTTGATCCCCGCTGCGCCCGATCAAGACGACCGGGGTGCCCGTCTTCACCTTGCCGGGCAACCGAATCATAAACTGGTCCATGCAGACGCGGCCCACGATCTCACATTCAGTCCCGTTCACCAGCACGTGGAAGCCCTGCAGGCGCCGCTGCCAGCCATCGGCGTAACCCAGCGGCACTGTGCCGATCCATTCCGGCTTGGCAGCGTGGTAAGTTGCGCCGTAAGACACCGCCTCGCCCGCTTCGATTTGCTTGACGAAACTCAGCGTCGAAGTCAAAGTCAGGGCCGGCTCCAGCGGATATGGGGTCGCGTCGATCGCGCGCCCCGAGGGGTTCAGCCCGTACATGGCCACGCCGAAGCGCACCAAATTTCCATCGCACGCCGCGTGCCACAGGCTGGTCGCCGAATTGGCCACGTGAACGTAGCGCGGCCGCTCAGGCAGGGCATCCAGAAATTCGTGGAAACGGGTCACCTGCATCTTGAAGTACGCAGGATCCGGATCATCCGCCGTTGAAAAATGAGTAAACAGTCCGGTGACTTTGACCTGCGCCGCGTGCGCCCGAATGACCGCTATCGCCTCATTCAGCGCCGTCACCTGGCGAAACCCGATGCGACCCATGCCGGTGTCCAGCGCGAGGTGAACATGCAGGGGCGGCAGCTCGCGGCCACTCGTCAAGCCTGGCAGCGCCTGGGTCAGCCACTCACTGCTGCCCACCGGCACGACGATGTGATTGGCCGCGGCGATTGGCGCGTACTCCGGCTCGATGATGCCGAGCACCAGGATCGGCAGCGTAAAGCCGGCACGGCGCAGCGCGAGGGCTTCGTCGAGGATGGCAACGCAAAAGCCCGTCGCACCAGCCGCCTGCGCGATGCGAGCCACCCGCAGCAAGCCGTGCCCGTAAGCGTCGGCCTTGACCACCGCGAACAGTTCAGTGCCCTGTGGCAAGCCGGCAATGGCGTGTTGGACATTGTGGGCGATCGCCGTTTCATTGATCAGCACCTGGCTGGGGCGCAGTTTTGCCGTAACCATACTCATTGTGCGGCCTCCTCAAGAATTACTTCAGTCATCACTAAACTCGCGGTGTGGGAAATGGACACCAGCGCTCTTCCTGGATACGGGTGCTTCGTCAACACCGGCTTGCCGGCCGGATCATCCAGCGTTTCTACGGCGTGCAAGGCGACGGCTCCGATGCCAGTCCCGTATGCTTTGGCGTAAGCCTCCTTCACTGAAAAGCGCCCGGCCAAGTACTCGATTGCCCGCCGACCGCTGTACTGCTGGTATACCGCCAGCTCCGCATCGGTCAGCACCTTGTTGGCAAAGTCTGAATTACGCGCTTGAGCCTGCTTGATCCGTGCGAGCTCAGTCAGATCGATGCCGATCCCATGTATCATTCCGCCACACCCTTTCTGGTTTGATTATAAGCTAGCAATCAGTGCTTGTCCCCCACCGCCGGCTGAAACTTGGTCACGTTGAGATGAAACTGCGCACGCAAAAAGCCCAGGCACTAGGCCCGGGCTCGTTGAAAAGACTTATTTACTGCGGAAGGTGCGCTTGGCGCCTTGACGCTCAGAACGCTTTTCGGCATAGCGGTGCGACTTATCAAAATCACGCTTGCCCCGCGAGCTGTTGCGCCCGCCGTTGTGGTTGTTGTTACCGCGGTAGCCGGAATGGCCACCCTTGCCCCGATAACCACCACTGTGGCTGGCATGCCCGTGATGTGGCAGCGGCCGTTCAGGGGTGATCTTGACCGGCACGGCACTGGCATCGTCAGGGCTGACGGCCTTGATGTATGCGGACACCAGGTCAAGCGGCGTGTACTCCTCGAGCAACCCTTCGGCCATCGGCTGGTACTTTTCCAGATCGTCGGTGTCGGCAAGCTGGGCCTTGATGGTTTCAAGCCCGGTCGACACTTGGCCGATGAAGGCTTCTTTTTCAGTCGGCGGCTTGAGCGGTGTCATCCGCTTCTTGGTCAGCGCTTCGATGGTGCGCAGGTATTCGACCTCGTTGGGGGTAACCAAGGTGACCGACACGCCTTTACGCCCGGCCCGCCCGGTCCGGCCGATGCGGTGCACGTATGAATCCGGATCCTGCGGAATATCGTAGTTGTAGACATGCGTGACGCCGGAAATGTCCAGGCCACGCGCCGCAACGTCGGTGGCGACCAGAAAGTCCAGCTCGCCGGCCTTAAACTGCCGAAGCACACTCATCCGCTTTTGCTGACTGAGGTCGCCGTGAATGCCTTCCGCCTTGTAGCCGCGAGCCTTGAGCCCGCGTGTCAGCTCGTCAACGCGGCGCTTCGTCCGGCCGAAGATCAACGTCATTTCAGGGGATTGAACATCGAACAGGCGCGTCATGACGTCAAACTTTTCAAAGTCCTTCGCGCGCACGTAGTACTGATCAACCGTGTCCGCAGTCAGTTCCTTGGACTTGATCTTGACGGTGATCGGGTCGTTCATGAACTTGCTGGTCAGGCGCATGATCTGCGCCGGCATCGTCGCGGAAAACAGCAACGTCTGCCGGCCGGCCGGTGCCTGCTCAACGATTTTTTCAATGTCGTCGATGAAGCCCATGTCCAGCATTTCGTCGGCTTCGTCAAGCACCAAATGCTTGAGGTTGGCCAACTTCAGCGTGTGGCGGTTGATGTGGTCCAGCAGGCGGCCGGGAGTCCCGACAACGACCTGCGGGTGATCCGCCAGGCCGCGGATCTGCCGGCGCATATCGGCCCCACCGTACACGGCCTGCACTTTGATGTGCTTGTCAGTGCCCAGCCGGTAAATTTCCTCTTGGGTCTGAACGGCCAGCTCACGCGTTGGGGAAATCACCAGCGTCTGCACAGAACGGTCATCCTTGTCGATCATTTGGATCAGTGGCAGGCCAAACGCGGCCGTTTTACCGGTCCCGGTTTGAGCCTGGCCAATCACGTCCTTGCCCTGCAGCACCAGCGGAATGGTCTGAGCCTGAATCGGCGTTGCCTCTTCAAACCCTGAGCGTTCGACGGCCTTGAGCATGTCGTGATCTAAACCTAATTCGTTAAATTTCAAGCAGTTCCTCCTTGAAGCGATTGCTTCGCTCGTTTACAAATCAGAGCGAAGTGTGAGGGCCCTGCATTTGTAAAATTCATTGTATTTGAAATGCCTTTTCAGAAAAGCATCTGGACTAGCTTACCACGAATCAGTGGCTGGCACAAGCGCAAGGGCGCCGCAGTCCGCCGGCACTGAGCACTCCGGCCACCGCTTACCCATGAAAATTCAGCCTCACCCATACCGGACTTGCAAAAAGCAGCAGTGAAACTTGCACAAAAATCGAAAAAGACGCCAGCGCACGCGCATGCGCCGACGTCCAGGTGAGTTCGCTTAATTAGCGAGTAGGTTCACCAAGGTGGCTTCCGATAGAAACGGCATGAACTTGCGGGCGCCTTTACCGTCACCTTGCCGGCTCAGCTGCTGAACATGCGCCGCCAGCACCCCCTCAGAAACAAACGGGGCCAGTGCAGTCAGGTCATCGGCGGCGAGGTCAGCCTGGGCGCGCGTCTTGAACAGGTCGTCTGTGGCCGCTTGGGACAAAAACGGTAACAGCTTTTTGACCCTGCTCAGCGAGCCGCGGGCTTTTAGCATCTGGCGCGCCAGCTGGTCATTGGCAGCCGCCTTGCGAAACGGGGCCAGCTTGACCAGCTCTTCCAGATGCTCATCGTCTTCAGGGACACCGGCAGCAATCACCGCGTCCAAGTCAGCCGCCGCCATGAACGGCGCGATGTCCACGAGCATTGCCGCAAATCCGGGCTGATTGAGCTGGTCCATGACCTTGTTCTTTAGCGTCGCGCTGCTTAAAAAAGGCGCGATTTCCTTCAGTGTGGTCAGGTTCGGCGACAGCCGCGCCGCCTCTTCTTCCACCTGCTGGGGCTTCATGACCGGTGCCGCCTCGGCCAGGGTGCGGGCATCCACGGTCGCCTCATCATCGCCAACAATGGTGACCGTGCGGGCCCCTTCCGCGCCAATCAGGTCATCCAGCTTCAAACCCAGCACCTCAGCCAGCTGCGCGTACTTATCGATATCCGGCAGCGACTGGCTACGCTCCCAGTTGGAAACGGCCTGATAGGACACGCCAAGCTGGTCAGCCAAAGCACTCTGAGTCATATTCTTCGCCTTACGGCCGGCAGCAATCTGCTGGCCAATGTGGTGCGCATCAAAAATTTGCATTGATTTTTCTCCTTGCGGTCATGCCGCGGTTTGCGTTGATTTAACGCTGCTTTTAGCCTAATCGCCAAGGCCCAGTTTGCCTATCAACCAGTGCTTGAGTGGCGGTTTGCGCGCCAGAAAACACAAAAAGCGGCTGGTGAGCCGCTTTTGTCAGCTTATTCGGCACCTTCGATCAGTGCCTGCAGGACCTTTTCCAGGTGCAAGCCGTGACTGGCCTTCAGCATCACCAAATCGTCATGAACGATGTGATCCTCCAGTGCGACAATCAGATGGCGCTGCTCCCCTTTGGGAAAATAGTGTAGATGCGTCGGGGCGTACTTTTTCGCCAGTTCGTCGCGCAACGCGACAATTTCATCGCCGTACAAGTAGACCTCCTGAATCTTCTGCGGGTCTAGCGCGGCAGCCACGCTGGCGTGTAAGGCGGCGGAGGCGTCCCCTAGTTCGAGCATGTCGCCAAGCACGGCGATGCGCCGGCCGCGGCACGGAAACTCGGCAAAATCATTCAGCACCGCCTTCATCGCGGTGGGATTGGCGTTATAAACATCCGACAAAATCGGCTCGCCCGCGTCCCCCGTCACCCACTGGGTCCGGTTTTTGGTCACCGGAAAATCCTTGAGAGCGGCTTGGATCGCCTCGGGCTTGATGTGAAAGCGCCGGCCGACCAGAATGGCCGCCAAGGCATTGGCAACGTTCCACTCCCCCATCATCGGGATCGAAAAGCGCAGGTCTGGCCACCGAGACAGGGAAAAATCAGTCTTCGTCTCGCCGGCGACAATGTCCCGGGCGTACAAAATGTTGTCGGGGTTCAGCCCAAACGTCTTCTGGTCCTGGTCGACCTGCTTCGCCCGCTCACGCAGCAGCGGCTCGTCGCCGTTGTAGATGAACAGCCCGTCTTCCTTCAGACCATGGGTGATCTCCATTTTGGCGTCGGCGATCTTATCACGCGTCTTGAAGAACTCAATATGCGCCTCACCGATCATCGTGATCACCGCCACGTCCGGTTCGACCAGCTTGGATAAGGCATCCAGCTGACCAGGCCGGTCCATGCCCATCTCAACGACCAAGACCTCGGTGTTCGTGTCCATTGAAAGGATCGTCATCGGCACGCCGATCTCATTGTTGTAATTGTCTTGGGTCTTGATCACGTGGTACTGAGTGGCCAAAATGGCCGCCGTCATGTCCTTGGTCGTGGTCTTGCCATTGCTGCCGGTGATGGCCACCACCTTGGGGTTCACCTTCATCAACAGGTAATAACGCGCCAAGTCGTTTAAAGCCTTCAACGGGTCAGGAACGACCAGCTGCGGCAACGCGGTGCTGACCGGCGCGTGACCGGCCTGCACGAATGTCGCCACCGCCCCGGCGCGCTCAGCGGCACCGATAAAGTCGTGGCCGTCGCGCTCGCCCGTGATGGGCACAAACAAATCGCCGGGATGCAGCTTGCGCGTATCAAACGCCACCCCGGTCACTGTGGGCGCAACCGGATCTGGCACCGCATAATGCGCACCGACGACCCGTGCAATCTCACTTAATTTCATTTTCATTGTAAAGTCCCCCACCTGTTTTTAAACACAGCGCTAACATTGTAGCGCAACGGCTAGTGATCCGCCACTGTTTTCAGGCGGAGGCGCCACTGGTTGCTGGCCCGGGTCAGGGAAACGGCCCCGATGTCTTCAAGGCCATCCTGATCCAGCGGCTGCTCCAATACAAAGCGCCGGCGCACGCGGTACAACGGCACCTTGACCTGCGTGCGGGAAAAAATGGTCCGCGAAAAGTCCATCAGCACCCCATCCTCAAACAGCGGGTACAAGTCTGCCAGCACGCTCGTGGGCACAGGCGGGAAGTGCTGCGCACGCAGCCGCAGCCAAAACGGCTGATCGTTGGCCGCCAGGCGGAGGTGCCGCACGATGCCGGCCGCGAGCGTCGCGCTGAACCGGTCAAGGGTCCGGAAGTACATGGTCACTTGACCATCTTGCAGCGGCAAGAACACCAGCTCATTTTGCAGCTTGTAGTAAAATGGCGGGGTGATATGCGTTTTCGCAAACCCCAAGTAAAGGAGCTCCGCGATTTCGGTTGGCAGGAGGTCCCGCAGGTAACTGGCGTGCTTGTAATCCAGCCAGCTGCGCGTCCGAGCGGCCTTGCTGCGCAGAAAATCGGTGACGGCCGCTTCACCGGACACCTCGTTCAACCCGGTGTGCGGGTCAATGAATTCATCTTCATCCACCGGCGGCAGCAGCAGCAGGTGCCGAAAAGGCGTCGGCGTGGCGTTGAGCACGTCGCTCGCTGACAGTCCCGCCGTTTTGAACATGTTCGCTAGCGGCTCGTAATGAACATAGACAATATTATTCCGCATCGTAGTCTCCACTCTCCTGCCCAATTATACAGCTTTATTGACTGACCCGCCCGGGCATCTGGACGCTTTGAAAGGTTGATTTTCATGATTTCATGGCCTGTTTCACTGAAACCGCTCTCGGCCTTGCCGACACTGCCGCACGATCCGCGAGTGCCTGAGGCTTACTTTGCCTTGCTGCAAACCGGGCAGTGGCCCACCCGCTTTTTCTGCCCGACTGAAGAGCCGACCAGCGAGGGCCTGACCGGCGCCTCCATTCACGCCTTCGCGACAGTCGGCCCGCGCCTGGCCACACCCCTGCCCGCACACCTACTGCCATTTGCGGCTGATGGCGTGCGCTACTGGTGCTTTGATTTGGCAACGCCAGGTCCGGCCATTCGCTACATTGACTGGGAGGTCGATCAGTGGCTGACAGTGGCAACCGACTTCGACCAATTTTTGGCCCGGCTGCAGAGGGTTTCTCCGAGGCTGTCACCCAAGCCGTCTGAACAGGAATTTGCGCACGCCGCGCTCATCGCTGATGAAGCCGCGCTGCCGCAGCTGGCAGAGTACGCCCGCAGCGAGCTTCCCAGTGAGCGCTACGGCGAGTGGCTGGCCTTCTGGCTGAAGCAACCGCTGCTGCGGCACGCCGCCGAAAGCGAGCTGGCCTTTGCGCACCAGTACCGCTGGCAGGCCTTTTCACCGGCACTGCAAAGCCGGCTTACCGCGGCGCTTTAATCCCGCTGGAACTGAAACGCCGCCAGCCACTTCACGTCCTTTTTAACCTGAAAATAGGCAAACACGGCCAGCGCCAGCGCGCCAAACACGTCGGCAAACAAGTCGCCCATCGTGTCCATCAGCGCCGCGCGTCCTGCCAGCAGCACGCCGTGGGCCATGTAGCGCTGCATGTTCAGCCCCAGCAAACCGTCAAAGGTGAACTCATAGAACTCCCAAAACACACCGATGGTCGCGCCAAACGTGAAGGCAAACAGCGCAATCAGCAGCGGTGAGGTCGCCGGCAGCCGGTCCTGCGGCGTCAGTGCGCAGAAAATCGCCATGCCCAGGCCCGCCAGCATCGCCGCCGAGAACAGATGCAGGAATTTATCCCAGTAGGGAATGTTGTAAAACTGCATGCCTGTGCCGAGCAGCACGGAACCCAGAATGAATAGTTCAAAAATCAGCTTCAAAATTGGCGGAAACCGGAAATGAAACACCCACTCGATGCCGGCGGGCAAAAGCGCCAGCACGATGCCAGCCGTCACCTGGGCCAGCAGTCCTGCCTGGCCCGGATAAATCGGCTGACCCATCAGCAATTTCGGCAAACACACCGCGATGTACAAAAGCGCACCGACCACGTTTACCGCGTACAACCACTTCACTATTTTTGTCATAAGCACTCCTTTGCCCCCAGTCTACTGAAGGCAGTCGCCGCTTGGCAAGGGGCGGCTGACTCATTGTCAGCTTCACGAACGACTTTGTTCACGCGGTGGCCCGCGGCGCACCGACTGCTAAGGCAGCCAGTGGGCAAAAAAAAACCACCATCGCTGGTGGAAAAGTTTGGGGGAACTTTTTTGGGAGTGTAAGTTAATGTGTAAGCTTAAGGCAAAATCACAACCGCCTTAATATGATTTCATTATATAACGTCAACTTAGGATATCTGTTCAACTTTCATAAATAAAATTTGTAATCCTGAACCAGACGGCCGAATGCCTTTAACAACACCATTATTCGCCAATCGCGCCCGGCAAAAATTTTGTGTTCATTGACCTTAACCGCACGTGCCACCTCGGCAACAAAAAAAGCTCATCCGCAGATAAGCTTTTGATTGATCAACGTTACTTTTCAGTTGTGAAACCGTACTTCTTGTTGAAGCGATCAACTCGGCCGTCAGCCTTGCTGAACTTCTGCTTGCCCGTGTAGAACGGGTGAGAATCAGAAGAAATTTCAACGCGAACCAGTGGGTACGTGTTGCCGTCTTCCCATTCGATGGTTTCTGAAGACTTCTTCGTTGAGCCGGACAGGAACTTGTAGCCGGTCGAGGAGTCCAGGAATACGACTGGATGATAATCTGGATGGATGCCTTGCTTCATAATATCTTCTCCTTTGCCCTAAGCCATTGCCTGACCTAGAGATTACTTGTGATACACAACTCTAGCATTTTATCATGCAGCGGGCAAACTTGCAATCAGTTTTCGGCCCGCAGCGGCTCCTCCTCAGGAGCGGCCGCGTCCACCAACTGCACGTCTGCGCCGAGCCCGCGCAGCTTCATGATGACCCGATCGTAGCCGCGCAGAATGTTTTCCGCCTTTGTGATCGTGGTTTCACCATCTGCCATGAGCCCGGCGATCATCAGACAGGCCCCGGCGCGAATTTCCTCGGCCGCCACTTCGCAGCCCTCAAGGTGATCGGCGTGGTGCACGATGATCACATCATTTTCGATCGTGATGTCCGCGCCCATGCGCACGAGTTCCGGAATGTGCCGCACCCGCTTCGGATACAGCGTGTCGATGATGATGCCCTCACCGTGGGCCTTGAGCATCAGCGGCGTGATGGGCTGCTGCAGATCAGTCGCAAAGCCGGGGTAAGGCAGGGTCTTGACCTGCACCATTTTCAGATCGCCTGACGGGTAAACAAAAATGCTGTCCTCGCCGACGTCCATCACGACACCCATTTCCTCCAGCTTCGCCAGAAAAGCGTCCAAGTGTTCCGAAATGATGTTCTTCACGTTGACGCCGTCGCCGACCGCCGCGGCCATCGCGAGGTAAGTCCCCGCCTCGATGCGGTCAGGAATGATGGTGTGTGCATTATGCGCGGCCAGTTGATCGACGCCTTCGATTCGGATTGTGTCGGTCCCGGCACCACGGATCACCGCGCCCATGTTGTTGAGGTAAGTCGCCAGGTCAATGATCTCCGGCTCCTTGGCCGCATTTTCGATCACGGTGTGACCGTGGGCGGTCACCGCCGCCAAGATCACGTTAATGGTCGCACCAACGGATGAAATGTCGAAGAAAATCCGTGCGCCGTGCAGCCCTTCCTTGGGCGCGGTGATGGAAATGGCGCCGTGGTCGTTGGTCACCGTCGCCCCTAACGCCTCAAAGCCCTTGATGTGCTGATCGATGGGTCGCGGTCCAATGTCATCGCCGCCAGGCAGGCCGACAACGGCACGGCCGAAGCGGCCAAGCAGCGCACCCATAAAATAATACGACGCCCGCAGGCTTTTGATCTTACCGCTGGGCAGCGGCACGTTTTGAATGCGCGACGGGTCGATCCGCAGCACACAATCCTTGAAGGTGGACTTCACGTTCATTTCGTCGAGAATCGCCATTAAATTATAAACATCTTGGATCACCGGCACGGATTCCAAGGTGACCGGGGTGCGGGACAAGATCGCAGCGGGAATAAGCGCCACGGTACTATTCTTTGCCCCGCCGATCACAACGGTACCGGAGAGCTTCTTGCCTCCGTGGATCAGCATATTTTTCATTTAGATTTTTCCTCACTAATACGAGCACTGCGCCCTTAGGCGGTCAGGTAGGCTGAAGCTGGCCTCGAATAATTGCTTCAATACGTCACGAACTCTGGTAGGATGATGCGAAATAAGAATCGCATTCACCGTTATATTCTAATGAACTGACGCCTAAAACACAACCCGAAATCATTAGTCTGACGCGGCTTTCACGAAAATTAACCTGGCACTCAAAGCAAAAAAGTGCCAGCCCTGCTCAGGGCTGGCACTTGCGGCTTGCGGCTTAGTAATTACCGGCAGCCTTGATGAACGCCTTGAACAGACCTTCCGGCTTGTTCGGACGGGATTGGAATTCCGGATGGTACTGCGGGGCCACGAAGAATTTGTTCTTCGGGTACTCGATGATCTCCATCAGGCGGTCGTCCGGGCTGGTTCCGGAGAACACCAGACCCTTGGCTTCGAGCGCCGGGCGGTACTTGGTGTTGAACTCATAGCGGTGACGGTGCCGCTTCTGGATTTCCGGCACGTTGTCATAGGCCGCGGCCGCCACGGAACCCGGCTTCAGGACGCACGGGTACAGACCCAGCCGCAGGGTGCCGCCGAGGTTCTTGAGGTTCTTCTTGTCGGCCATGATGTCGATCACGGGATCCTTGACGTCCTTGTCGACCTCGGTCGTGAAGGCGTCCTTGATTCCCGCCATGTCACGGGCAAACTCGATCGACGCCATTTGCATACCCAGGCAGATGCCGAAGAACGGCACGTCGTTTTCACGGGCATACTTGATGCTGGTGATCATGCCTTCCAGCCCGCGGTCGCCGAAGCCGCCCGGGACCAGGATCCCGTCAAAGCCTTCCAGCTTCTCCTTGACGTTGTCCTCGGTGATGTCGTCGGCCTGGAACTTGACCAGATCGATCTTCGCGTTCCAGAAGTAGCCGGCCGATTTGAGGGCCTCGCTGACGGAAATGTAGGCGTCCTTGAGCTCGACGTACTTGCCGACCAGCGCGATGCGCACCGTGTCCTGCAGGTTCTCGACGCGGTTGACCAGACCCTGCCATTCGGTCATATCGGCCTGCGGCGTGTCGAAGCCAAAGTGGTCCACGACACGCTGGTCCATGCCCTGGGCCTGCATCGCCAGCGGCACCTGATACAGGATCTTGGCGTCGCGTGATTCAATGATGGATTCAACCGGCACGTCGGTGAACAGCGCGATCTTCTTCTTCATCGAATCTGTGACCGGCTTTTCGGTGCGCAGGACCAGCATGTCGGGCTGAATGCCGACGTTGCGCAGTTCCCGCACACTGTGCTGGGTCGGCTTGGTCTTCATTTCACCGGCCGCGCGCAGGTACGGCACCAGGGTTGCGTGAATGTAGTAGACGTTCTCCGGGCCGACGTCCTTCTTCATCTGGCGAATGGCTTCCAGAAACGGCTGGGACTCGATGTCGCCGACCGTGCCGCCGATTTCCGTGATGATCACGTCGGAGTCGGTGTGGGTCGCCGCCCGCATGATCTTCTCCTTGATCATGTTGGTAATGTGCGGGATCACCTGCACCGTCGCCCCGAGGTACTCGCCGTGGCGCTCGCGGTTGAGCACTTCCGAGTAGATCTTGCCGGTGGTGACGTTGCTGTACTTGTTCAGGTTGATGTCGATGAAGCGTTCGTAGTGGCCAAGGTCAAGGTCGGTTTCCGTGCCGTCATCGGTGACGAACACTTCCCCGTGCTGGTATGGGTTCATGGTTCCCGGATCGACGTTGATGTACGGATCGAACTTCTGAATCGTCACCTTGAGGCCGCGATTCTTGAGCAGCCGGCCCAAACTGGCGGCCACGATCCCTTTACCCAGCGACGAAACGACCCCACCGGTAACAAAAATATACTTGGTCATGAGAAGACTCCTTTATGATTTTTTGAGGCAGGCTGCACCGCGGCAGCCGAGTGCGACATCGGGAAATAACAAAAACAAGCTCCCTATTCAAGATGAACAGGGAGCTTGCAAGCGTCTGGCCCTGACATTTCTGCAGGGCGCCCAAGCAATATAGTACCGGGAAGTGGGGTCCGTGTCAAGGACTTGCCAGAGACAAAAAAACGCCGCTGCCGGCGTTAGTCACTTGCGTTAATTATCCTCGTCCGAATCGTCAGCATCCGCGTCGTCACCGGAAAAGTCTGGTGTGTCAGCGTCCTCTTCATCGTCCGTATCCGTGTCATCATCAGAGAATTCGGCCAGCTGGCCCTCGATCCCATCGGGCAAGGAATCGTCCTCGTCGTCGGTGTCATCAGCGTCAGTATCGTCGAAGTCGTCTGTGGTGTCTTCGGTCTCGTTGTCATCGGCATCAAAGTCATCGTCTTCGGGATCGTCATCGTTGTAGTCAATCACGTCGTCATCATCCCCGGCATCGGCGAGGAAGGCGTTGACCTTCTTACGCTTCTTGCGGCGTGGTGCGTCCTCTTCGTCTTCTGGATGGTTGACCTCTTCGTCAACAGATTCGTACGGATACCAAGCACGCAGGCCCCACACGTTGTCCCCAAGCGAGATGAAGCTGCCATCTTCGTTCAGATCCGTGTAGAACTGCGACAAGCGCCCGCGAATTTCAGAATCACTCTTGCCAAGATAGGTCTGAATCTCGTTGACAATGTCAGCAAAACCCATCGTGTCGCCTTTTTCTTCGAGAATGGCGCGCGCCACCTCGATCATGGACAATTCCGACTTGTTCGCATCGGCAAATACATCAAGTTTCAACCGGTACACGCCCTTTCTGGTTAATACAGTCTATTCTGAATCATACGCGCTCAAGCGCTAAAAAGCAATCGCAACCGGTAATTTCCCAGGTGCTGGCCGTTTGCGTTCAACTGGTATTCGATGTAGATTTCACCGGTCAACGGTTCAGTCGTCAGCCGCACGTCCAGCCGCGGTGTGATGGTCTCCACCGGAATGTCGCCATACGGGGTCCGATACCGGGTCAAGATGCGCCGGTTGTTGGCAAAATGCAGGCGCAGGTGGGTGTCATCATCGCTGGAACCGCGTGACAACTGCACCGAGCCATCACCGCGCAATTTCAGCGTGACCGGGTAATTGGTGTGTTCTTTTTCATTGATCTCGCGGTAACGCACATAAAGCGTATCCCCCATTTGCACGACCGTTCCTGGTTCGTCAAACACGTGACGCTCGGTTTCGCCTTCCTGGGTCACAAACGTCTCGAGATGCACTTTTACGTCAACGCCGTGTGCTAAATCCATGGGCATCCATCATCCTTTCTTGCCTATTATAACTTACAAGACCACTGGCGGGCACAATTGGGACTAAAGATGCAGCCGGCTTTCAACTTGCATATAATAGGAATTGAGCAAGATTAGGCTAACGTTAATCTTGGCCTTGCCACCATTCATGAAGGAGAAAACGATGAACATCAAACTGCTTCCCCGCGAAAAAGTCTTCCGCGATCCGGTTCACAATTACATCCACGTGCAGCACCAGGTCATTTTGGACCTGATCAACACACCGGAGTTCCAGCGCCTGCGCCGCATCAAGCAGCTGGGCGTGGCGGACTACGTGTTTCAAGGCGCCGAACACACCCGCTTCACCCACAGCCTGGGCGTGTACGAGATCACCCGGCAGATCTGCGACAACTTTGCCGTCAACTATCCAACTCAAACGCCAGGCGACGGCCTGTGGGATGACAACGAGCGGCTCGTTGCGCTGTGCGCGGCGCTGCTGCACGACATCGGCCACGGCCCGTACTCACACACGTTTGAGCACATTTTTGGCACCGATCACGAGGCCATCACGCGACGTATTCTCACGGACCCCAGCACCAAGGTCAACGCCGTGCTGCGGGGCGTCGCGCCTGATTTTCCGGAAAAAGTGGCCAGCGTCATCGCCCATACCTACCCCAACCCGCAGGTGGTGCAGATGATTTCCAGCCAGATCGACGCGGACCGCATGGATTACCTCCTGCGAGACGCCTACTTCACCGGCACCAAGTACGGTGAATTCGACCTGGCGCGCATCCTGCGGGTCATACGGCCGTACCGCGGCGGCATCGGCTTTGACGCCAACGGAATGCACGCCGTCGAGGACTACATTGTCGGCCGCTTCCAGATGTACCAGCAGGTCTACTTCCACCCAGTGTCGCGCAGCATGGAAATGATCCTGACGCACCTGCTTGAACGTGCCAAGACGCTGTACGAGGCCGGCAAGTTCGACACCCGGTTCAACCCCCGGCTGCTCATTCCCTTTTTTGAGCACCAGTTCAACCTGCAGGACTACCTGCGACTGGACGATGGCGTCTTGAACACGTACTTCACCTACTGGCTCGACTACCCCGATCTGGTGCTGCAGGACCTCGCCAGCCGCTTTTTGAGCCGGCGCCCGCTGAAGTCCGTCGCGTTTACGAACCAAACGGCGCGCCTGCTGCCGAAGCTCAAAGCCCTCGTGGCCGAGGCTGGTTTTGATCCTGAGTACTACACCGCCGAAAACGACAGCTTCGACTTGCCGTACGATCAGTATGACCCTAGCGTTGCCGACCCGAAGACCCAGATCGAGATCATCCAGCGTGACGGGACTTTGGAGGAGCTGTCCACCCTATCGCCGCTGGTCGCCGCCATTTCCGGCAAGGCCATCGGTGACAAGCGCTTCTACTTTCCCAAAGTCATGCTGAGCAAAAATGCCGACGATTTGTTCGCCGGCACCTACACTAAATTTCAACAGTACATCCTCAACGATTCCCTGATTGAGCCGCGCTAACGCGTCCTGAGCCACTGTGCCACCCCGTAACGATGCGTGGGCCGCTTCAAAGAGGCGGCCGCCAGTGCAATCGGCATCAGCATAAGTGTGTTGAAATCCTCCAGCGGGCTTTGGACCTGCTCAATGTCCGTACAGGCGTAAAACGTCGCGGGGTGATAGTACGCGGTCTGGCGATGGTGGGAGTAAAAATACTCCGCAGCGGTCCCAAGCTTTTCGCCGATGGTGACCCTCACGCCAAACTCTTCCAGCAGTTCCCGATTCAGGGTCTCCTCATCGGTTTCACCGGGCTCCACCTCACCACCTGGCAAAAACAGCGCGTGGTTGGGGGCCTGCAGGATCAACAGGCGCTTCCCGTCCTTGTCGGGGATCACCCTGTACACCCCAACGCGCTTGTGATAATCCAGTTTAGGATCCTTCTGGCCAAATACTGGCTCTGACATAATCGCTGCCGTCCTCTTTCTCATTTTTTCCTCATTATACTCGAATCCCTGTCTCACTGCCACTAAGGATGTGATCAAATGTCCCCGTTGCCCCTTTGGCTTTACCTACCGGCCATTATCATGGGCGCCATCTTTCTTTTCAGCTTCATCCACGAACCGCGTCACCTGTACAACGGGATGTTGTTCAACCTGTTCGCGCTAGCAGCACTCTTGACCATTGCGCTGGCCATTTTAGGCTCGAAAAATCGGCTGCTGATTGCCGTATCCTTGACCTTATTTGTCATCTTCGTGCTGGTGATTGCCTTGATTGTCGCGTTCCACTTGGTGTGGCTGCTGTGGAATGCCTGGCTGGTCTGGCACCGCGAAGGCCACAGCCTGGCCAATATGCTGACCTTGGGCATCGCCATGGGCCTAGTACTTCTAGAACTGGCCGCTGTTTTCGGCCGCAACTGGGTCCCGACGTGGCTGTATGCCGGCCTGAGCACCTTCTTCATCCTGGCGATCGGCTACGAACTTGTTGCCTTGTACAATTTTCTCACCATCCTGGTGCTGTATAACCTTTACCGCCCGCGGCACGATCGCGACTACCTGATCGTGCTGGGCGCGGGACTGTTGCAAGGACACCGCGTCAGCCCACTGCTGGCGTCACGCATTCAGGTGGCCATTGACTTCTACCAAAAGCAAAAACAAAAAGGGCGCCCGGCTCCGAAGATCATTTTTTCTGGGGGCCAGGGCAGCGATGAAACCCTGCCCGAAGGCCGCGCCATGCAGCAATGGGCCGTGGCCCACGGCGTGCCGCAGGCGGACACGCTGGTCGAGGATCAGTCCAAGACCACCTATCAGAACATGAAGTTTTCCAAGGCGCTGATCGACCGGCGCGAAGGAAACAAAGCCGTCAAGGTCGCCTTCTTCACGAACAATTACCACCTGTTCCGTGCCGGGGTCTTCGCCCGCGCCGCCGGGCTGAAGGCCAACGGGGTCGGTGCCGCCACCTCGTTTTACTACCTGCCCAACGCGGTCATTCGCGAGTACTTGGCGTTTGTGGTGCTCCACAAACGGCGCCACATCATCGCCGGCGTTTTGATCACACTGTTGGCGGCCGCGGTGGCCAGCGCAGGCCTCATTCACTAAACCGATGATCAGGTCCTCCCCGTGTCTGGCGCTTTTCCAGGGAGATTTTTTCTGCCTTCCAAAGCGGCCTTTTGCTACAATGAGGGTAACCACAAACCATTAAGGGGGAATCTTTGTGCTCAAAGAATTCAAGGCCTTCATCATGCGCGGCAACGTACTGGATATGGCCGTCGGGGTCATTATTGGCGGTGCCTTCACCGCAGTCATCACCAGCTTGACGAAGAACCTGATCAACCCACTGATCGGCCTGTTTTTGAAGAGCTCCAGCCTGGCCAAACTCAGTGTGACCGTCGCCGGTGCCACCTTCAGCTACGGCCAGTTTATCAACGACGTCCTCAACTTTCTGATCATCGCCTTTATTGTGTTCCTGCTAGTCCGCGGGGCCAACAAGTTGCTGCCAAAAAAGGCGCCAGCGCCAGCCGGGCCAAGTCAGGAGGAGCTGTTAACGCAGATCCGCGACCTGCTGGCCAAGCAGAAGCAAGACTAAGCGCGCAAACCCACTGATTGCCCGAGTACACCAAAAAGGACCTCACTTCAAAATGAAGTGGGGTCCTTTTTGGCGTTAACTTGCAGGCACCAATCAGTTTACTTGGTGAACCGGTTCTCAAACAGTGGTGACACCGGCTTGTTTTCTTGAATCCGCGTGATGGCGCGGCCGATGAGCGGGCCGACCGAAACGATGGTCAACTTGTCAATTTTCTTGGCTTCCGGCAGGTTGATCGAGTCGGTCACAACGACGCGCTCGATGGCGCTGTTTTGCAGGCGCTCAATGGCCGGGCCAGAGAAGACCGCGTGCGTGGCGGCAACCTGGACCTCGATGGCCCCGGCATCTTTCAGCGCCTGGGCGGCCAGCGTGATGGTGCCGGCCGTGTCAATCATGTCGTCAATGATGATGCAGCGCTTGCCCTTCACGTGGCCGACGATGTTCATGACCTCAGCGACGTTAGGCCGCGGCCGACGCTTATCGATGATGGCGATCGGCGCCTTGAGAAATTCTGCCAGCTTGCGCGCCCGGGTCACGCCGCCGTGATCCGGCGAAACAACGACAGTGTCGGCGTTGGTGTAGCCGTTGCGAATGAAGTAATCCGCCAGCAGCGGTGCGCCCATCAGGTGATCAACGGGAATATCGAAGAAACCTTGAATCTGGGCGGCGTGCAGGTCAAGGGCTAAGACGCTGTTGGCGCCGGCGCGCTCGAGCATGTTGGCCACGAGCTTGGCGGTGATAGGCTCACGAGAACGCGCCTTCCGGTCCTGGCGTGCGTAACCGTAATACGGAATGACGACGTTGATTGTGTGCGCCGAGGCCCGGCGCAGCGCATCGATCATGATAAGCAGCTCCATCAGGTTGTCGTTGACCGGTGCCGAGGTGGATTGGATCAGGTAGATATCGTCCCCCCGGATACTTTCTTCGATGTTGATCTGGATTTCCCCGTCGGAAAAGCGGGTCACCGAGGACTTCCCAAGTTCGACGCCCACCTCAGCGGCAATTTTCTCCGCAAGGGGTTTGTTCGAGTTCAGGGCAAAAATCTTCAATTTTGGATCAGAGTAAGACATGTTTTCCTCCATCAGACTAAAATGACGACAGCGCAGTCAGCTGAATACGTTCTTTACAAGCCGATTATACCAGAACATCCCCGTTAAGGGCGTGCACGACTCACATGTCATCAGATTTTAACCAAACAAAACCAGCCGACTTTCAGAATCAGTCCGCTGGTTTTCACCGCTATTTTCACTTTTCGTGGGCATCGTCGGCGTTCCACTCGCCGTCTTTGGCGAGCGCCGAGCGGTCCCAGAAGTCCGCCTTATTGGTCTGCCGCGCCCGCGCGATGCCCATCGCGTGGTAAGGCACATCATCCGTGATGGTCGAGCCGGCCGCGATGAAGCTGTGATCTGCAACATCGACCGGTGCCACAATGTTGGAGTTGGAACCGATAAAGGCGTGACTCCCAACGTTGGTGTGCCACTTCTTGACCCCGTCGTAGTTGACGAAGACCACGCCGCAACCGACGTTGATGTCTGACCCCAGCGTCGCGTCACCGACATACGTCAGGTGACCGACCTTGGTCCGCGGCCCAATCGTCGCTTTTTTGACCTCGACAAAGTTGCCGAGGTGGACGCCTTCGCCGATGTCCGATTGCGGCCGCAGGTGCGAGTTCGGGCCGATGTTCGACCCTTTGCGCATGATCGAGTCCTCGATTGTTGAGCTGGTGACGGTCACGTCGTCTTCCAGCGTTGCGTCGATCAGCTCGGAGTGCGTGCCGATCTTGCAGCCAGCACCGATTTTGGTGTGCCCTTTCAAATAGACGCCAGGCTCGACAATGGTGTCGGGGCCGATCTCGACGTCGCGGTCGATGTACGTCGTGGCCGGGTCGATCAGCGTGACGCCGTTTTGCATGTGCCGCTTGTTGATCCGGGCCTGCATGACCTTGGTCGCAGCGGCCAGCGCCACGCGGTCGTTGACCCCCATCGATTCGGAAAAATCAGGCATGCGGTAAGCCGCAATGACGTCCCCTTTTGCCTTCATGATCTGAATGACGTCCGGCAGGTAGTACTCGCCCTGCGCGTTGTCGTTTTTGACCTGGTGCAGCGCCGCAAAGAGCTCACGGTTGTCGAAGACGTAAACGCCGGTGTTGATTTCGTCAACCCGGGCCTCTTCCGGGGTGGCGTCCTTTTGTTCGACAATTTTCTGCACCGTGCCGATGTCGCTGCGGATGATTCGGCCGTAGCCGAACGGATCAGGCGCCTGCGCCGTCAAAATGGTGGCGGTGGCACCCTTGTCCTGGTGGTACTCAAAAAGCTTGGTGAACGTGTCTGCCGTGAAGAGCGGCGTGTCACCGGACACAATCAAGGTCATCCCGGCTTCATCGCCGATCAGCGGCTCAGCCTGCAACACCGCGTGTCCGGTACCGAGCTGCTGCTCCTGGACCACGTACTCAGTGCGCGACCCCAGGGCCTTTTCAACCGCCTCAGCGCCGTGGCCGACAATGGTCACGACCTTGTCCGGGTGCGTCTTTTCCACTTCGGTCAGCACATGGTCGACCATTGGTTTGCCGCAGACTTCGTGCAACACTTTATAGAGCTTCGACTTCATTCTGGTGCCCTTTCCGGCCGCCAGAATGAGCGTGAATTTCTTCGTCATGTTGATGCTCCTATCTCATTTTAAGATAACTCAAGCATAGCCCAGCGGCCAACCCATCGCAAATCATATCAATGGCATAGACCGCTTAAGGCCGGCGTTTGCGGCGCGTTCACCCCAGCGCCGTCCACACTTGGGCCCATGCTGCGATCGCCGCGGACTCAAGGTACGGGGCCACACTGGCGCGCGCGCCAGTGCTGAGCTCCTGGCGCAACGCATCATTGTCCAGCAGCTCACTGATGGCGGCGGCCAGCGCGGCGACGTCGCCATTGGGTACTAGTCGGCCATTAATGCCATCGTGCACGAGTTCTTTGGGCCCGTACTCGATCGCGTAGCTGACTGCCGGCACGCCATACGCCAGTCCGTCCTGCAAGCCAATGTTGAACCCCTCATACTTGCTGGAGACGATCAGCATTTGCGCGCTGCGATACACCGGGCCAAGGTCCCTGACGAAACCGCGAAAGTGCACGGTGTCCTCAAGCTTCAGCGCCGCCACCTGGTGCCGCAACTTGTGGTCCTCCTCATACCCTGCCATGGAGGCCCCGTAAATATCCAGCTGAACCGCCGGATGGGTCTTCTTCACTTGGTCGATTGCGTCAATCGTGTCGCCCAACCGTTTCTCTGCAGACAAGCGGGAAATGGCAATCAGATGATTTGCCGGCCGCTCTGCCAGCTTAGTGGTTGCCGGCAGGCTGGCCAGCGGCCGAATCGGAACGGCAAAAATCGGCAAGAGGATCCGCTTGGCCAGCAGGTCCCGCTGACGCTTGGTCGCCGTGAGCACCGCATCAAAGCCATGATCGACTGCCATTTGAACATAGTAGGCGATCTGGCTGTATTCCGGATCATCAGCGTCGACCGTGTGCGAGCTGTGCATCTGCAGCACCCGCCGCGCTGGCACGGTCATGTGGCTGAGCGGCCACACAGCCATTTCGTGGCGGTCGGCAATGAACAGCGCGGCGTGGTCACGGGCCGCAATTTGGTCTAGGAAATAGGCAAACAGGACGTCAAGACTGGTGAAAAAGCGCGTGTTGCCAGTTTTAGAGACCAGCTTCATCCCGCGATTTGCCCAAGTGCCGGCAGCATCCGGGCCATACGCCTCCGTCAGCACCACGGTGCCTTGCCGGGTCAAAAATTCCTGCGTCGTGATGTGACCGGCCGCGTCAAAGAACTGTCGCAAAGACAGCCAGTTGCCATGGTCGTAAAGGTCGCGCTGGTAAAGCGCCCCAAGACTGTTGAAATGCGACACTGCGTCCACCTGGGTCAACGCGTCGTCCAAGTAAGTGATCGTGGCGATGGCCGTGCTGCTTTCCTCGACAAACACGTTTTCCTGTCGGGCATTATCGGCCCGCACCAGCGTGGCCGTGGGAAACTGCAGCCGCGGATTGCTTTGCGGGGCGGCGTCATCGGCAACGTGCTGAAAGAAATCGTACATGTTGAGGTACTGGCGGTCAGTCAGCCCCCGTCCTTTCAAGACGCGGCTCACATGCCGTTCGTAATCCCGCGTGACGATCCGCGCCTTGCGGTCCGCCTGCGCAAACAGCTTGACGCGATTGATCATGACCAGCTCAATGGCGGAAAGCGGCTCCCGCAGCCGGTCGGTGATGAAATAATCCATGATGGGTCTCCTTCTTTATTCAGGCATCGTCAACACTATGGTGCGCCGCTGGCTTGCAGCCGTCAATCGGTGGCCTTAGTCTGCGCCTTGCGCGAAGCAGTGCTGACTTGCTTGGTCCTCGCCCACACGTCGTAGAAATAATGATTGTCGCGGGTGATGACCTCCCAGATAAAATTGGCCAGCAAGAAAAGAAAGGCCGCAAGGAGCAGCGCAAACAGCGCCCAGTTCAGGTCAGTGCGATGAAACTTGGAAAACAGCTCAGCAAACACGGCGTTCAGCCCGACCACGACATACTTGGCGAACCCGTAGAGTAGAAACTCGCGGTACAGGAGCCGCCAAAAGCCCACGGGGCGACCATCTTCGCACACCACGCGGATGCGGACCAAGCGCTTGCCCAGCGTTGCGCCACCCGCCAGCAGCGGGCTCAGGACAAACACCACAAGTGGGGCGAACACCGCGTTGATCAACCACGTTAGCAGCGGACTGGTCAGGTCAAACAGCCTCGCCAGCAGGGTCATGACCAAAACAGTCAGGCCGACCCCCACCACATTATCGATGACAAAGGCCACAAACCGCCGTAACCACGTGACTCTTGCGCCCTGCGCATAACTTTTGCGGTCCATTTCTTCGCGGGTCGGAAAAGCGCGCATCAACGCTGGGGCGAGCAAACCACCAAGCACCCCGCCGGTCGTGTTAATGATCAGATCGTCCACGTCAAACAACCGGTACGGTCGCGGGTAAATCCCGTAAAGCCCTGACAGCTGTGTCAGCTCAAAGAACAAGCTAAGGCCAAACGTCATCACCATCACCTGCGGCAGACTGCGCTTGAAATAATACCGCAGGTAAACCCCAAACGGCAGCGTCAACACGAGATTGAACGCCGGTTGAATGAAGCCGGGCTGCCTGAGCGCGACCAGCCACGTCCCTGGGTGAAACGGTGAAAATACCGTCGTGGCCAAGAATGTTCGCAGCGCGCTGAAAGGGACCAAGTTATACCGCGGCGTGGTCAGTGCCGCGACACTGGCCCGGCTCGGCAGGGGCAGCATGATCATGAAGTACGCCGCCAGCAGGTAGAACACGAAACTGTACAGCACCACTGCCCGCCAGAACAGGAAACTGCCGTACTTGCGATATTGTCCGACCATAAATGGCAACGACACAAAAAGTGCGATGAACGGAAACGCGATCACCTCACTTTTAATGGGAATCAGATAAGCACTCATTTTTTCAGTGCGTGCAGGCGGTCTTGATTTTGTGCGAGGTAGTTGCCCGCGATGGCGTGCAGCGTGTTGGCCTTGGTGTCGACCTCGTCGACCCGGATCAAGCTGGTGTAATCCGTCACCATCCGGTCGCCGGAGAAGTTGCCTTCAGCAAAGACAGAGATGCCGACCAGCTCCGCATCGAACTCCTTGATCAGGCTCCGCATGCCGTTGACGGTGCCGCCGCCCTTCATGAAGTCGTCGACGATCAAAACGTGCGAGCCGGCAGGCAGGCTGCGCTTGGACAGCTCCATCTTCTCGATCCGCGCCGAGCTGGCCGACACATAGTTGACCGACACGGTCGAGCCTTCGGTGATCTTGCTGTCGCGCCGCACAATCACGAACGGCACGTCGAGGTACTGACTGACGCTTTGCGCGATTGGAATGCCCTTGGTGGCCACTGTCATCACGGCGTCAACCTTCGCGTCCAGGTACTGGGTCGCGATCAGCCGGCCAATCTGCCGCAGGACGTCCGGCGTTCCCAGCAGGTCGGAAAGGTAAACGTAGCCGCCTGGCAGCAGCCGGTCTGTTTCGGACAGCCGGTGGGACATTTCAGTGATGAACGCCTCTGCCTCTTCCTCGCCAATGGTGGGAATGAACCGGACGCCGCCAGCCGCTCCGGGGACAGTTTCAAGAATCCCCGTTTGCCGGTTGGCAAACACGCGCCGCACGATTGCCAGATCCTCAGAAATCGAGGACTTAGCGGAATCGTACCGCTTGGAAAAATAGGTGAGCGGCACTAAAGTATGCGGCCGCTCTAACAGATACCGGGTCATGTCGATCAACCGGTCACTACGCCGAACTTTTGTCATGAGTAATCTCCTTGAACTCCGAATATTTGGATTATCGCACCGAATTTGGTACCAATCCTCAACATTATATGGGATTTTGGCCTAAATTCCTAGCTTTATTAGAAAATAGTTCCGAACGTTCGCCTAATTCCAATAATTAGGCGTTGAAACGGGAATTTGATGCAATTCTCTCCGGGTTAGATTAGAATGATCATTAGATAGAAAGGACGTGAGCATTTGCTATTCTCACTAGATCATGTCGGGTTCAAGACTGAAAACCGCGCCATCCTGAAGGACATCAGTTTCACCGTCAACGAAGGCGAATACGTGACCTTCTCCGGTCCCTCAGGCTCCGGCAAAAGCACGCTGCTGCGCCTGCTGGCCACTCTGCTGACCCCGACCAGTGGGACCATTTTGTACCGCGACCAGCCGCAGAGCAGCACCCCCAAGGTCGAGTACCGCCGCAAGGTCTCGTACTGCTTCCAGCAGCCAAGCCTGTTTGGCGACTCGGTCCGCGACAATCTGGCCTTCCCGTTTACGCTGCGCGACCTGCCGTTTGACGCGGCAAGGGCCACCGCCGCCCTCAAGCAGGTCGACCTGCCGGCCAGCATGCTGGATAAGCCCATCAAGGAACTCTCCGGCGGCGAAAAGCAGCGCGTTGCCCTGATCCGCAACCTGCTGTTCACCCCAGAGGTGATCCTGCTTGACGAGGTGACGACAGGCCTGGACACCGCCACCAAGGACATCGTCCACCAGCTGATTGAAGACAAGAACCTGCATCAAGGGCTCAGCGTGCTCGCGGTGACCCATGACGAAAGCGAAATTGCCGTTGCCCACCGGCTGATCACAATCACCGCCGGCAGAATGGAGGCCGAACATGAATAATCTCATTGTCAGTCCGACAGCACTGGCCTTTGCGGTCGTGCTTGTCATCATCGCCTTGCTCGTTAATTTCAAGGAGCACATCGGCCTCGAAAAGGATATGATTGTCGGGGTGATCCGGGCCGTGATCCAGCTTACCGTGGTCGGCTACGTGTTGACGTACATCATCAAGGTCGACCGGCCGGCGTTGACGCTGCTCATGGTGGCCATCATCATCCTGAACGCGGCGTGGAACGCGCGCGGGCGGGCCAACGGCATCCCCTACGCATTTTGGATCTCCCTTTTGGCGATCAGCGTGGCGACCATTACGACAATCGCACTGCTGGTCGTGGCCCATGCCGTCAAGTTCACGCCGAGCCAGATCGTGCCGATTTCCGGCATGATCGCCTCTAACGCGATGGTGGCCATTGGGCTGTGCTACCGCAACCTGAACGCGTCGTTTCACGACCAGCGCCAGGCCGTGCTGGAGCGCCTGGCGCTAGGCGCCGACGCCAAACTGGCCACGCTCGACATCGTGCGCAACGCCATCAAAACAGGCATGGCGCCGACCATTGACTCGGCGAAAACGGTGGGGCTGGTCAGCCTGCCAGGCATGATGTCCGGCCTGATTTTCGCCGGCATCGATCCCAGCAAGGCCATCATGTACCAGATCATGGTCACCTTCATGCTGCTGGCGGCGACCAGTCTGGCCAGTGTCATCGCCTGCTACTGCGCCTATCCGCAGTTCTTCAATGAGGACCTGCAGCTGCGGTAACCAGGCTTTCTGCAATCAGTCACGACTTGAGAAGGAGAACAATTGGCAATCGAAATTAAGCGCATCACTGAGGACAATGAGGCGGCCCTGCGCCTTCCGAACCAGCCGTTCAAGCGTTTTGGCAGGCTGCTGGTCACTTATACGGAAGCCGGCTGGCAGCACCAGGAGCAGCTCAGCGCCGAAGTGGCCGAGCAGACCTTTCCCGAGGAAAATTATCAGCTGCAAGACATCGACGCGGTGGGGTTCGCCCTGGGCGCGTTCACGGATGGGCAGTGCGTGGCACTGGCGACGTTTGAGTACGACTTTCACTTTAACCGGTACCTGTACCTAGCCGACCTCAAAGTGAATCAGGCCTTTCGGCGCCAAGGCATTGCCGTGCAGCTGCTGCAAGCCGCTGAGCCCATTGCGAAAGCCCACGGCAAGCGTGGCCTTTGCACCATCGCGCAAGGGTCCAACCTAGGCGCGAACCGGTTTTACCTGGCCGCTGGCTTTTGCATCGGCGGGCTCAACACCAACGACTACCGGTTCACGTCGCAAGAAGGGGACACGGACATCTACTACTATCGGGAATTCTAGCCCACGCCAAAAGCCGGCAGCTGCACGCAATTGTGCAACTGCCGGCTTACTTTGGCCCAAATTAATCCTGCAGCGCTAGGCCGTCCGCGTCCAGCACCTCAATGTGCTGGCGCCCGCTTTGCCGAATCAGGCCGGCGTCCTCAAAGCTCGCCAGCTTGCGACTGATGGTTTCAGGCGTGGTGCCTAAGTACTGCGCGAGGTCCTTTTTCTTGAGCGGCAGGTCAAAGCTTGGCTTGCCGATGGCCCCAGCCGTTTCGACCAGATAGTTCGCCAACCGCTCGGAAACGCTGGCCACCGCCTGGGCCGTGGTTTTGGCCTCCAGCGCGACCACCCGGCGGCCCAGCGCGTTCAGCACGTTCAACGCCAGGGCCGGGGTGCTTTTAAGCAGCGCCTGAAAATCGCGCTGGCTGATGGTGCAAACGGACAGTGGTGTCAGGGCCGTTGCAGTGGTGGTGTGCTCGCCCTTGGTGAACAGGACGCCTTCCCCGTCAAAATCTCCTGCGCCCAGTACCCGCAGCAGCTGCTCGCGGCCCGCCGCGGTACTTTGCGTGACCTTCGCCTGCCCGTGCGCCAGGATGTACAGCCGGTCAGCCGCTGTCCCTTCCGTGAACAAAAAGTCGCCGGCCTTCAGCGTCTGATCACGGACCAGCTTGGCGATGGACGTAATGTCACCCTCGGCCAGTGTTTGAAAAATCGGAACGAGCCGCACACAGTCCTCTGCTTCGTGCTGATGCATGATTGATTTCCCCCTTCGCTCAGTTTCCTGACGCCATCCCCGACAGACCTACTGGTGTAGATCAGCCTCATGAGTACCTTTTTGGTGCTCTGAGGTAAGCCTACCAGCTCAGCCAGTCATTTAACTTGATTTGCGTCAAGTTGACCCCAGTCGATTGCCACTAGCCATTCAGTACGGGTTATCCCCAGCCTGGAGCGGCAGATAATCCCCGTATTCGACCTGAATCGTCACGTGGGCAATATCAAACGTGTGGCGCAGCTTGTGGCCGAGTTCTTCCAAGAATTGGTCGTTGTTGACATCGGTCTTCCGCGTGATGTGCACCGTCAGCGCCACGTCAGTCGTGCTCAGCGCCCAAATGTGCAGGTCGTGACAGCTGGCCACTGTGGGATACGCGTTGATCAAGGCGCGCACTTTTTCAGTGTCGATGGCCTTGGGCACAGCGGCCATCGCCAAGTTGACGGCGTCTTTCAGCAGCCCCCATGTCCCAACCAGGACCACCAGCGCCACGAGGATCGAGACGACCGGATCCAGCCACTCCCAGCCGGTCAAGAGGTACATGCCGCCGGCGATCACGACGCCTAAAGAAACTCCGGCGTCTGCTGCCATGTGCATGAACGCCCCGCGAATGTTGAGATCGCGCTGCTGGCCGGCATGAAACAACATCGCCGTGGCGCCGTTGACCAGGATTCCCACGCCGGCAATCAGCATGACGATGCCACCTTTGGTCGGCTCAGGGGTGGCCAGGCGCTGCAGGGCTTCAACAATGATGGCGCCCATTGCGATCAAAAGAAACACCGCGTTGAGCAGGGCCGCCATGATCGACGAGCTTTTGTAGCCGTATGTCCGCTGCGAAGTCGGCTTCAGCAGCGTCAACCAGCTGGCAAACCAGGCGATGCACAGCCCCAGCACATCGCTTAAGTTATGCAGCGCATCGGCGACCAGCGCAATCGACCCAATAGCCAGCCCAAAGCCGACTTCGGCAATAATGTAAAGCGAATTGAAGAAAATTCCCCAGCGAAACGCGTGATTTGGTTTCGGTTGTGTCATCCTAATTCCTCCCGTGCGCGCGGCCCAAGTAGTGCAACCGGTTAGCTCCATTGTCGGCTTCCGGATTTTCAAAGTCAACCAAAGTCCCGTCGTACCGGCGTTTATCGGGAATCGTTACGGATAAAAAAAGACGTCTCAAGACGTCTACTGCAGCGGCCGCACCAGGTACACCTCCCGGCAAAAGCCCTTCATGCTGTTGTAAATGCGGTGGGCCCGACTCCGCTTGCGGCACAAGCCAAACACCGTCGGCCCACTGCCGGACATCTGAGCCACCGCCGCGCCGTAGCGCAGCAGGCGCTGCTGAAGCGCCAAGATTTCCGGGTGCCGGGCCGCAGTGACCGCCTCCAAGGAATTGGCCATGCCGGCGGTCATCAGCTCAAAATCACCACTTTTGACCCCTTCAACCACCTTGGCGGTATCCGGCCTTGGCATCGGCCGGGTGTAATCGATGGCGCGCAAAATGCTGGCGGTCGACACGGAAATACTGGGCTTGGCCAAAATGACCCAGCAGTCAGGGCGCTGATTCAGCGGAGTGACCTGATCCCCGCGCCCCTGCACCAAGGCGGTTTGCGAGTAAACGCAGTAGGGCACGTCCGAGTCCACCGCAAGCCCCACCTGCGCCAAGCGCGCCAGCGGCCAGTGAAGGTCCCACAGCTCATTCAACCCGCGCAGCACCGCGGCGGCATCAGATGAGCCGCCGCCCAGCCCCGCGGCCACCGGAATATGTTTTTCCAGCTGAATGGCCGCGCCTTGGCGCATGCCGGCCGCGGTCTGCAGCGCCAGGGCGGCCTGGTACGCCAAATTACGCGGATCTTCAGGAAGAAACCCGCTGTCGGTTGCCACTGTGATGGTGCGGCTTGGCTTGATGCGCACGTAATCAGCAAGATCAACCGACGTCATTACCATTTCCCACTCGTGGGCCCCATCACGGTGCTGAAAAAGGGCGTCTAAACTGAGATTGATCTTGGCTGGGGCCTTCTGGATCAGTTCCATGGTCAACCACCAGTCTCTACATGTTTTGCCTAATTATACCGGTTTACCGCGTGAATTCATACGCTAGTCCGCCAAGTCGCGGTCCAAAATCACGACCGGCTGAGACTGATCGGCACTGAGCTGCGCGCGCCCTTCACCCACCGGCTTAAACCCGACTTGCTGCCAGAACTGCAGCGCCGCCGGGTTGGCGGTGTGTACTGCGACCCGCATGCGGCCGTATCCCTGCCGCTGAAACTGTTTGGCAAACCCGTCAACCGCTCGCCGGCCCAGCCCTTGGCGCTGGTGTGCGGCATCGATCATCAAAAGGCCAATGTACACTGTTTGCGGCTCGGGGTAGCCGTTCAGCCGGTCCATCACCCCAACTGGCGTGCTATTGATCAGCAGCAACCCGTAGTGTTTCTGGGTCTCACTCACGTCGGCCGGATACGCCTCAGCATCTTCCCGGACCATTTGTAGCGTGGGCGCTTTCTGCCCGGTCAGCGTAAAGTAGCTGGGATTACTCTGGTAAATTTTAAGCGCGGTTTGGCGGTCTTGCGGCGTGCGCACAGCGTGAAATTTGAACATGACGGTCCTCCTGATCAGTGATCATTCCTCATCAATCGCGGTAACAAAAAAGCCGCAGGCAGCGGCTGGTTTGCTTTTATGAAGCTTGCTCTTCATCATCAAATGTGATTTGAATCGATTTGGTGAGGAGGTCAGCATAACTGTACGAAACACGTTCAAACGAGTTTTCCTTCTGGTCTAGGGCGACCACGAAAACGACTGGATAAGTTTCCTTCAGCGTGCCTTTGCGGCGGATCACTTTTTTGCGGCCCGCTTGTGCGACAACGGTCAAATTCTCCCCGATTTTTGCGTCGAGTTGCTGCTTGATGCTTGCTAATGTAATTGGCATGCACTTCACCCCTTAGTGAACATCTTAGCAGATTTGCAAGAAATTTGCAATTATACCATTACAAAAGGGTGTAGACAAGCGGCAAATATTGAAAAACGTGCAAATTTTCCCGATTAGGTCATGCTTACAGCCCGTTCGCCTTTAGCGCTTCCGCCAAGGCGGCAAACTGTGGGATGCTGAGCGTCTCGGCGCGTGCACTGGGGGTCACCTGAACGGCGTCAAGTGCAGAAGTCAGCTTGGCCTTTGTGGCGTCATCCTTGCCAAATAAATTGGTGAGATTATTCCACAGCGTTTTGCGGCGCGCCGCAAAGCTGCCTTTGACTAGCCGATCGAACGCCGCCTGGTCGCTAATCTCAACCAAAGGCGTCGTGCGCTTGGTCAGATTGACAATGGCAGAATCGACGTTAGGGGCCGGCACAAAAGCCGTCCGGCTGACCGTGAAGGCGACTTCAACGTTCATGCGCTGCTGAACGCCGATGGTCAGGCTGCCATAGTCCTTACTGCTGGGAGCGGCGGTCAACCGGTCCGCGACCTCTTTTTGCATCATGACGGTAATGTCATCAAACGTCACTGGGGCCTCGATGAGGTGCATCAGGATCGGGGTCGTGATGTAGTACGGGAGGTTTGCAATTACCTTCAATTGGTGCTGACCATCAAAGTGCTCGGCAATCAGCCCTGGCAAGTCCGCCTTCAGCACATCCGCCTCGACCACGCTGACGTTCGGGTACGGCGCCATGGTCTCGGCAAGCACCGGCAACAACCGCGGGTCGATTTCCAGCGCCAGCACTTGGTGCGCGCTTTCAGCCAAGAATTCCGTCAAGGCCCCGATGCCGGGACCGATCTCGATCACGTCATCGGCAGCACTCGTCCCCCCAGCCGCCACGATCCGCTGCAGCACCTTGGGGTTGGTCAGAAAATTCTGGCCAAGGCGCTTCTTAAACCGAAAACCGTGGCGCTGCAGAATCTCTTTTGTCCTGCTGGGCGTTGCAATGTACTCGTGTTCAGGCATGCGGTACCTCCTTGTTCAACTCTTTCAGCGCCGTCGCAAACGCGGACTCGCTGATTTCAAATAGCGCGAGGCGCTTTTGCAGTTGCTTACCGTTGGTGTACCCAATGTGCAACAAATCCCCCAGCCGCTCTCGCCGCGCCCGCGCGTTGGGCCCGCCAAGTAAGCCGGCCGCAAACAGGATCTCCCGCGAGATCACCGGTGTCGCATCGGGCTTTTCAGTGACCAAGTGGGCAAGGGCTTCCTTCAGTGCGGCAGGACTGGCGTGCTCGACCCCGAGTGACCCCTTGTGGTCTGGCACTGCCTCTTTGACCGGCAGAAACGCGTGCGTCACGCCTGGCACTGCAGCACTGATGGTCTTGCGAATTTTTTCGCCCGGAAAATCTGGGTCGGTCAGCACGATCACCCCGCGCGTGGCCTGGGCCTTTTTAATGAGGGCTAACGTGGCCTGATCAATGGCACTGCCGCGCGTTTCAATGGTATCGATTGGACCGAACGTCTCAGTCAGGCGCTTGGTGTCGTCGCGGCCCTCGACCACGATGATTTGTTTAAAAGCGGTCATTCTGTCTCCTTCAAGCCGAAGATTCGGTGGGCGTTGGCCCAGGTCAAAGCGGCAATGTGTTCCGGCGTGTCGTCGCGGTACTTGGCCTCGGCTTCCACCACATAGCGGGTGTACGCCGGCTGGTTCTGACGGCCGCGGTAAGGCGTTGGCGTCAGGTAAGGCGCGTCAGTTTCCGCCAGCAGCCGGTCGTCCGGGACCACCCGGACGCTGGCGTGCTCCAGCGGCGCATTTTTAAAGCTGACAATGCCCGAGTACGAGATGTACATGCCAAGGTCCAGAAACCTCCGGGCCCACTCGGCATCCCCGGTGAAGCTGTGCATGATGCCACCGAAATCGCCAACGTGGGCCTCTTTCAAGATTGGATAACTGTCCTCAAAGGCATCGCGCGAGTGGATCGACACCGGTAGATGCAGCTCACGCGCAATCGCCAGCTGGCGGCGAAAAACGCGGCGCTGGATCTCGCGCGGGCTGTTGTCCCAGTGATAGTCCAGGCCAATTTCACCAAGCGCAATGGTTTTAGGCGCAGCCAGCTGCGCCTCAAGCAGCTTTTCCGCCGCTTGGTCGTAGTCCTTGCTGTCATCAGGGTGCCAGCCGACAATGGCGTAAAGGTGCTCAAACTGCTCAGAAAGTCGCATCGTTCCTGCGTTCAGCGCCGCATTCGAGCCAACAATCGCCATTTTCTCGACGCCAAGCCGTTTGGCCGCCTCGACGTATTCGGCCTCTTTGCCCGCGTAGGGCGTATCGTTCAGATGGGTGTGCGTATCAAAAATTTGCATAGTTTCTCCTTAGATGTCGCAATTCATTATACGCAGGCCGACTGGTTTCCACAAACCGCCCCAGAAAACTTTTTGTAACGGCACGGCGCAGCTGGCGTACACTGAATTTAAACTCAACCCTGGGGGGATCATTATGTCTGTGAAAATTACGCTGGGTCAATTCAACCACCTGAAGGCCTTGTCCAACCAGCAGCTCGTGCTGACGGCTACGACCGAACGGACCGCCACTAGTGGCCGGCTGGTCACCTACGACGGCGACACCGATGCGGACGGCCTGCCGAGTTTGCAAGCAGATCTTAGTGCGCTGCGCATCGCTGAAACTGGTGGCGACGGGGTGCTGCTGCACCTCACCTATTTGGCCAATGACGATGAAGTGATCAACGACCGCAAAAAGACCTTGGTGGAACGCGTGGGTGCTGAGGCCAAGGCGAATCACCTGCCGCTTGTCCTGGCGCTGGCGATTCCCAAAACTGCCGTTCCCGCCCCGGAAGCGGTCATCGCCATGACGCGCGAGTTCAGCGATCCCCGCTACAACGCCTCAGTGCTCACTCTACCGACACCGGTGCCGCTCAGCCACGTTGACGGCTTCACCAAAACACCGGCCACGCCGACCTACGACCGCGCCCAAGCCGCAGCCCTTTTTAAGCAGCAAAGTGCCGCGACTGACCTGCCCTTGGTGGTCGACGCCACCGGGCTGCGGGCGGCTGACGCGGCGGCAGTGCTGAACTTTGCGCATGATAGCGGCGAAGAAGTCAATGGCCTGCTTGCCTCACCAAGCGTGCTGACCGCGCTCGCCAAGCCGCTTTCAAAAGTTGCCACGCCCTGGACCGCCAAGGTTGAAGTTGAAGATTAGCAAAACTATCACCGGGACGCCTTCGCGTGCCGGTTTTTTGCTGCCAGGTAAAAAAACGCCACCCATTCGGCGACGTTTCAAAATGACCAACTCAACTGATCAAGCTCCCGTTTTCAATGGCTGCGTCAACTTGAAGCAGCGTCACCTTGCCGTTGTTGTCTTCCGACGACAGCAGCATGCCCTCGCTCATTTCGCCCTTCAGCTTGCGCGGCTTGAGGTTGACGACGGCCAGCACCTTCTTACCCACCAACTGCTTAAAGTCTGGGTAGTATTCGGCGATCCCAGACAGGATCTGCTGCGTGCCTTCATCCCCGGCATCCAGCGTGAACTTGAGGAGCTTATCGGCGTTCTTGACCTTTTCGACGTTCAAAATCTCGGCAACGCGGATCTCAGACTTATCGAACTGCTTCCATTCGATTTCGCCCTTGCGCGTCTTTTCGTCGACCGTGGCCGCCTTCTTCGGCGGCTGCATCTGAGACTTGATGTAGGCGACTTCTTTTTCTGCGTCAAGCCGCGGGAAAATCGGCGTGCCTTGTTCAACGACCTTGTTGCCAGCCGGCAGGTGGCCCCACTCAAGGGTCTCCTGCTCATCGATTGCCGGGTCCAGCCCCAGCTGCTCAAACATTTGCTTTGGTGCGTGTGTCATAACGGGCTGAATCAGCAGCGCAATGATCCGCAGGCTTTCGGCCAAGTGACCCATGACGGAATCAAGCTGCTTCTTGGTCGCCGGCGTCTTCGCCAAGTTCCAGGGTTCGGTTTCGTCGATGTACTTGTTGGCGCGGGCCACCAGCTTCCAGGCCGCATCCAGCGCGTCTGAGAACTGCAGATTGTCCATCAAGTCTCCATACTTGGCAATGGCATCCTTGGCCACTTTTTCCAAATCGGCGTCGAACTTGGTCGGCTCGGTTTGCGTCAGGTCCGGCAAAACCCCGTCTTCATACTTGTTGATCATGGCGACTGTCCGGTTGAGCAAGTTGCCCAAGTCGTTGGCCAAATCAAAGTTGATCCGGTCGATAAAGTCCTCCGGGGTAAAGATCCCGTCGTTACCGAACGGAATGGCGCGCATCAGATAGTAGCGCAAGGCGTCCAGGCCGTAGCGCTTGACGATCATCTCCGGGTAAATGGCATTCCCCTTCGACTTGCTCATCTTGCCGTCCTTCATGACCAGCCAGCCGTGGCCGTATATCTTCTTCGGCAGCGGCAGGTCAAGCGCAAACAGGATGATTGGCCAATAGATGGTATGGAAGCGAACAATTTCCTTACCGATCAGCTGGACATCGGCCGGCCAGTACTTGTCAAACAGGTCGTGGTTCGCCGAGCCGTAGCCCAAGGCGGTAATGTAGTTGAGCAGCGCATCGACCCACACGTATACCACGTGCTTCGGGTCGCTGGGGATCGGGACGCCCCAGTTGAAGCTGGTGCGGCTCATCGCCAGGTCTTCCAGACCCGGCTTGATGAAGTTGTTGATCATTTCGGTCTTACGACTGGCCGGCTGGATAAAGTCAGGGTGCTCGTCGTAGTACTTGAGCAGGCGATCCGTGTACTTGCTCATCTTGAAGAAGTAGCTGGGCTCGTGGACCAGCTTGACTTCGTGACCGGATGGCGCCTTGCCGCCGATGACCTTGCCGTCTTTGTCGCGGTAGACTTCGGCCAGCTGCGACTCGGTGAAGTACTCCTCGTCTTCCACGGAATACCAGCCGGTATACTCACCCAGGTAAACGTCACCCTGCTTGATCAAGCGCTCAACGATTTTCTGGACCGCCGCCACGTGTTCCTTGTCGGTGGTGCGAATGAATTTGTCGTTGGTGATCTCAAGCATTTTCCACAGCTGCTTGATTTGGGCCGCCATGCCGTCGACGTAAGCCTGCGGGGTAATGCCCAACGCATCAGCCTTTTGTTCGATTTTCAGACCGTGTTCATCGGTGCCGGTCAGGAAGAAAACGTCGTAGCCGGTCAGACGCTTGTAACGCGCCAGCACATCGGCCGCGATCGTCGTGTACGCGTTGCCGATGTGAAGCTTACCAGATGGATAGTAAATCGGCGTGGTCACATAAAAAGTGGGTTTTGACATTGAAAGAGCCTCCTGAAAAAGTCACCCGGCGAAATGGCGCCGAATGCTCGTATGCCATCCAGTATAGCATTTAGGCGAAAATCCCGTTAGAACAAATCCAGCTGGCGCGGCCCCAGGCCCTGGTAGTGCAGCCCTAAAAGTTGGATGAATTGCTGCGCGTTGGCCGAAGCGTCGTGGTGGCCATTATTATTGAAAATCACGATCACCTGCTTAGAGCGGTCGGCCAGCTGCTGCGCGACCGCGCCCAATGCCTGCAGTTCTTCCTGGGAATAGCGGTAGTTGGTACGCTCGCTGCGCCACTGCGCCCCGCCGCGCTGCCAACCGGCGACGTTCCGCCCGTGCAGGCGCATAATTGTAAGTACCGGGTTCGTTGGCTCGGCCACCAGTGGCACGCTGCCGGCAGGCGTCTGGGGCTCATCCACCACAACGTGTACAAAGTTTAATTCCCGCAGTAAAAGCAGCGTTTCAGCCTGATACTCCGGCAGATACCAGCCGGCATTGCGAAATTCAACGGCAACAGGCAGGTCAGGGTAAAGCTGGCGAATGCGGTGCAGGACCCGGATATTGGTCGGACTGACACCAAAATACGGCGGCAATTGAAACAGCACCGCCGCCAGCTGGCCCGAAGCCTGCATTGGGGCCAGCGCCCGCTTCAGCGCCATGAACTCGGCTCCGGCATCGCGCGGCGCATCGACCTTATGCCCGGACATCGCTGCGGTGGCCTTCACCACGAACCGAAAAGTGGCCGGCACCTGGCTGAGCCAGCGGTGCACGACTTGTTCGCTGGGCACATGGTAATAGGTCGTATCAAGCTCGACCACCGGAAACGCTGTCGAAAGGTCGGCCAGACTGCTGACGCGGCCACTAGCCAGATCCGGGTGATCTGCCACCGCCGTCAGCCCGACGCTAATCATCGCTGACTGCCTTCAGCCCGAGGAACCGCTCGCCTTCAAAATCCGACCGCAGCGTCACGTTTTCGCCGCCCTCAAAGTACGGCAGCATCGCGCCCAAGTCTGGGACCAAGCCCAGGTTGTCCGGTGCTTTAAGCCACGCCGGATCCATCGCGGCCACGATTCCCTCGCGCGTTTGCATCGGCAGCGTCAACTCCTGGCCGGTTTGCGCCTTAAACAGAAACAGGTCGCCTAACAGCTTTCCATCGACATACCAGTGCACCAGACCACACGCCTGAAACAGGTCCGCCGGCAGGACCAGCCCACACTCTTCGTGAAACTCTCGAGCCATCCCCTCACGCGGCGTTTCGCCGGGTTCCACCTTGCCGCCCAGCCCGTTCCACAGGCCACGGTACGGCGGCTTGGCGCGGTTGATCAGGACCACGCCGGTTTTGGTGGTCACTAGGCCCACGGTTAACTGCTTTGTCATGCGATCACTCCTATAATTTGCTGAACACCGCCACCGCGTCGCCGACGACCATGTGGGCGCCAGCCGGCAGCGCAATGGGCTCGCGGTTGACCGCCGCCAGCACTGCCCCGGGTTTGGCATAGCCGATCAGGCCGGCGAACGGATAGACCTGAAAACTGGTGCCGACTACCACCAAGAGATCGGCCCGACTGATCGCCGCGATTGCCCGTTCGACCACATCCGGATTGATTGGCTCGCCGTAAAGCACGATCCCAGGCCGCAGGATCCCCCCGTCTTGCGCGTGGACATCCGCTTTCAAATAAGTCTGATAATCAAAATGCTGACCGCACTTTTGACAGAAAATGTTGTACAGATTGCCGTGAAACTCGATGACGTGCTTGGCCCCACCTTTTTGGTGCAAGCCATCGACGTTTTGCGTCACGATGGCGCCTTTCCGGTTAGTGATCGCGGCCATTTTCTCGTGGATCACATTGGGTTTGGCGTCTGGATAATACATTTTCTTGACGACCCAGTCGTGAAAGGCTTCATGGTGATCTCGCAGGTTCTCATCCGAGAGCGCCTCTTCCGGGCTCGCCAGATCCGAGTAGAGCCCGCCCTTGCTGCGATAATCCGGAATGCCGGACGCGGTCGAAACGCCCGCCCCAGTCATGAACGTCACAAACTGGGCGTCATCAATTGCTTGTTTCAAATCAAACATGCTGACTCTCCTTTAGTCGCGGATCGCGTAGTCCACCTGATACTGCAGCAGCACCGTTTTCAGCGGGGTCTGGTACAGCTGCTGGAAGCCTTCTGAGGACAGGTCAGCCAGCGGCAGGACAAACGCATTCTGCTGATCGCCCTTGCCCATGGCCACGTACGCCCGCTTCTTGGTGGCGCGGTCCGTCATCTCGCTGTGCAAGATCTCGTATGTTTGGCTCAAGGTCAGCCGCAGCTGACGCTCCGACAGGATAGGCGGCAGGGTGGCAAACTCACCGTTGGCTGTTTCCTGAAAGCCATGCTTTTGCAGGATCTGGTCGAATTGGCGCCAGATTCGTACAACCATCCGGCGAAAATCAAACGGGGTGGCAACACTTTTGGACATCAGCGTGGCGTACAGGTCCTGCGCCAGCGGCAGCGCATCCGGATAGTTGACCTTCCAGTAGTTCAGTTGGCCCTTGCTGCCGCCTTCAAACATCACCAGTGCATCGAGCAGCGTCATCACGCAGTACACCAACTGATCCGGCCGCGGGTCCTCCGGCAGCGAAGCCGTGACCCCGGCCCCCAGCTGCTTCATCATTTCCGCGGTGAGAATGCCCATTTTGGCCTGCTCGGCGCGGATTTGCACGTGCATCACGGAGTCGTAAAGCGAGGTGCCGACCGCAAAGAACTGCTGGTCGACGTCCGGATCACCGGTCGCCAGGCGGTACTGCAGCGGCGGAAACCCGGTCGTGACCAGCTTCATGTGCAGCAGTTCATGGCTCAGCGTGTAATCCACATTAGTGGTGTCGCTCACTTTCAGCTCCAGGTGCCCATTTGCCAGCAGCTTCTGGGCGGACTGGGTGTGCGTCAGCACCCCGGACGTCGGCCCGTCGATTACCACGTCCACCGGCATGGTGTAATGCTTTTTGACGTCGTCTAGCAATAGCTGTGTCTGTTCGTTCATGTCGTTTCCACCTAAAAAGTGGTCAGATGCGGCTGGTGGCCCTGGTACATGGCTAACTGCGAAAACCCAGCCGAGCGAATAAGGGCTTTGGCCTCAGCGAACCCAGTGAGAAATTTATCCGCCGTGTGGGCGTCAGAGCCCAGCGTGACCAGCGCGCCGCCGGCCTCGCGATACCAGGGCAGGACCAGCTCGTACAGCTCGGCGTTGCCCCACTGGTACATGGACTTCGTGTTCACCTCAAAGGCCAGCTGCCGCTTCACGATCAAGGCCAAAATGGCCTGCAGCTGCGGCTTGGCCCAGGCTTCCAGTTGCGCCGGCGTCACGTCCAAGATCCGCAGGCCGTAGTCAAAATGTGCCAGCACATCGCCAAACGGTGCGGCCTTCAGCCCGGCGAGCATGCGGTCGTAGTAAGTCTGCACATGCCGTTTCAGGTCGACCTGCTTAAAGTGCGGATCCTGATAGTCATACTGGCCGTCGTGATGAAAGCTCAGCAGCACCAGGTCAAAGTCCTGCGCCTGCAGATAGCGCTGCAGGTCTGCCTGGCGCGGCGCAAAGTACCCGCACTCGATCCCCCGCAACAACCGGTTTGGGTAGCGGCGTTTTAATTCCTGCAGCTTGGCCGTGTAGGCGGCTTGGTCTGGTGCATCATCGCCGCCGTTATCATCTGGATTGCTCAGTTCCAAGTGCTCGGTCGTGATGAACGGCTGCGAGGTTTTTCGCAGGTAATCTTCAAACTGCGCCTGTGAGTCAAACGAAAAGTAGGTGTGAACATGCTGGTCATATTCCATTGTAAGCCTGTCCTCCCGGTTCGTGTTACTCTTAAGTTAACGCTAACAGGAGGCGAAAAACAATGAAAGTCACAGTCCCAACAATAAAGGGTTACCTCGCCGATCAGTACGGGAAGTATGCCGAACCAGCAGACATGCACAAGGGCACGCCGACGCGCAGTTTCCCCATCGAAATCAGCGATGCCCCTGCCGGCACTCAAACTTTTGCCCTGCAATTGATCGACTTCGATGCCGTGCCGGTTTCCGGTTTTCCCTGGATCCACTGGACCGCAGCGAACATCCCCAAAGGCACCACCCTGATTCCAGACAACGCCAGCCACCAAGGCACGCTCAAAATGGTTCAGGGCCACAACTCAACGTCCGGCCACCTGATCGGCAGCACCGACCCCGTCACCGCCACCGGCTACGTGGGCCCACAGCCGCCCAACGCCGACCACGCCTACACACTGACGGTCTTCGCCTTGGACACCGTGCTCGACCTGAAGGACGGCTACTGGCTGTCCGACCTGCGGCACGCGATGCAAGGCCACATCCTGGCGCAAGTCAGCTGCGACCTGTGGTCCCGCCAGTAAGTTCTGGAAATAGTGAGAAACCGCTTTCTTTTGTGCTACAATTAACCTAATCAAACAGAAGAGGGTGGTTGGATGTCTCGCAATGTGATCTTGTACCTTACCGAAAGTTTGGACGGCTTCATCGCCGAACCCAACGGCAGCACCGAATGGCTCCGCAAGCTAAACTCTAACGCGGGCGATGATGCCTACCAAGGCTTCTACCAAAATGTGGACACCGTGCTCATGGGCCGCAAAACCTACCAGCGCGCACTGAAGCTGGCCGGCACGTATCCGTACCAGGACAAGGAGTCCTACGTCTTTTCGACCACGCTGCACGACACAGACGACCCCACCACGGTGGTCGCCGGCAACATCCCTGAATTTGTCCGCCAGCTCAAGGCAAAAAAAGGCGGCGACATTTGGCTGGTCGGTGGCGCGGATATTTTCACCGAGCTGCTCAAAGCCGACTTGATCGATAAGTTGACCATCACCATCGCGCCAGTACTGCTGGGCGATGGTATCAGCCTCGTGTCGACCAACCTCAAGGACGTGCCACTGAAGTTGGAGACAACCATTCAGCACGACCAGGTCGTCACGTTGACCTACCAGGTTTGCAAGAAACCGCTCGAATAAGCATGACCAGCCCCTGCCAGCGCAGGGGCTTTTTGCGCCCACAGGCACTGGAGAGTATACTTGGGGTTCCGTGATGGGAGGCGGCAAATGATAACCGATAAGTTGAACGAACCCTGGGATCTTTATGACCGGCATTTTCACATCGTTGGCGCCCAGCTGCGCAAAGATCCGGTGCCGCATGGCCTGTTTCACCTGACCGTGGCAATCTTAGTCTTTGATGGCACCGGCCAACTGCTAGTGCAGCGGCGGAGCCCACACAAGCTGCACCGACCGGGCCGCTGGGACCTGGCTGCCGGCGGGTCCGCACTGCGCGGGGAAACCGGCGCCCAGGCGGCGGCCCGCGAGCTGCACGAGGAACTCGGTCTCACTGCCGACTTCAGCCACCAATCGCCGGTCGCGACCCTGTGGCACGCGTCTTGGGTCGAGGTCGTGTACCAGGTCACGATTCCGCGGCTGACGGTGCGCCAGCTTACCTTGCAGGCCACAGAAGTAGCCGAAGTGGCGCTTTTGCCGATTTCCGAGGCCACTGCCCGCTTGACCGGCAGCAGTACCAACTGGACCGCAGTGGTGCAGCAGGCCCTGCAAGACTAAAAATCGCCTCACGGTTGCACAGTTTCGTGCAAGACCGTGAGGCGATTTTGATTTACCTAGCTGAACAGGCTTTGAATCCAGTCGCCTAGCGTCTGGAAGAAGTTGACAATGCTGTCCCAAATCTTTTGCAGGAAGTTGCGGTTCTCCGGCGTGTCCAAGTTCTTCAGCTTGCCGAACAGACCCTTGGCACTGCTTTGAATGCTGGACGCCAGCTGATTGGCCTGCGCCTTAAAGTCGTTGCTCTTCAGCGCACCGGAATCTTGGATCTTCACCAACAAGTTGATGATCTGCGTGCGCTGGTTGTTGTTGATGATCTGCGTCAGATTGTTCTGCTTCAGCTGGCTGTCAACAATGTTGCCGATTTGGTTCTGCGACAGCGTTTGGCTGCCATTGTTGCTTTGGCTGGCCATCTGGGACTTCATGCCGGCGACGGCGTTGTTCAGCTGCTTGTCGGAATAGCCGTTTTGGCCTTTGTTGGCCTGCGTGATGCCAGACAGCGTGTTGACCTCATCCTGGGCCGCCGAAATTTGCGCCGAGTTCAGGGTCTGCCCGTTTTGAGCGAAGGCCGCGTACACGCCGGCCAAGGCGCCGGAACCGTCGATTTTCACCGCGCTGGTAATGAAAATGTTGGCGTTGGTGACGCCAGCGGTAATCGCCGCGTTGCGGTACTGGTCAGCCGTGATGGTCGTGATGTTATTGACCCCATTGTAGTCCACGATTTGGACGTTAATGCCGCCACTGCTGGTTTTCTGCACTAAGGCACTAGACCAGACGCCGGAGCTGGCGGTGAACGACGAGCCAGCCGGGTTCAGGTACTTCACCAGCGTGCTGCCGTTGACGGTCAGCTGAGACACATCCGTCACGTTGGCGGCCTTTTCCAAAGTGCTCAGCGTACCAGACTTTTGATCTGGCGTCAGGGAGACGCCCAGCGTCGCCACCGGTGTCCATGTCTCATCGGCGTGCACCGACGTGCCGTGGTTGATGCCGATGCCCAGCGCCAGTGCCGCTGCGGCAGCAAGTGCAAGTAACCATTTTTTCATGATAATTGCTCCATTCGTGATTGATAGCTTATTTATACCAAAAGCCGACCCGATGCACGCGCATTTGGTCGGCTTTTAAGTAAAGCTTTGGCAATCCGTGACAATTTCGTTAGTTCTCCGGCAGCGTCTCGGTCGCGTTCAGGTAGGTGTAAAGGGCCCCTTCGCGCAGCCCATTTTGCGAAAACATCAGCCGGTCGCAGTCAATGTAGCGCAGCATGGTGATCACCGGCGTAAGGCCGCCGATGATGATGTCGGCCCGCTCACGCGATAGGCCTGGCACCGCCTTGCGCTGGTCGAGATTCTTATCCAGAATGTCCGCGTAAATAGCGTTGGCCGCAATGGTCGACATCCGGTAACCGTGAATGTCCTCGTAGCTGCCGCGTGCCTCACGCCGCCGCTGGATCTTGGCAAGCGTGCGGTTGGAACCGCCAAGCGCCACGATGGGCAGGTTCAGGGCCTTGCGCAGCCACCAGACGCCATTCAGCATCGTGGAAAAATCCGTGGTCAGGTTAAACAGCTCCGCCGGCGTCACCAGTTCGCCGCTGATGTACTGTTCGGACAGGTTGACCGAGCCGACCGGCAGCGAAATGCGGTGGACCAGCTTGCGGTTCTGCACCAAAGCCAACTCGGTCGACCCGCCGCCAGTGTCCATGATCAGCGCGTTTTGAATCGGCAGCGTGTTGCCCACCCCAAGGTAATCCAGCTCCGCCTCCCGGTCGCCGGTGATGACCTTTATTTCCAGTCCGGTCTCGCCCTTGACCCGGGTCAAAAAGGCTTTCTGATTGGTGGCGTTACGCGTCGCGGCAGTGGCCAAAATCTCGAGCTTAAGCGGTTTAAACGCCTTGATCGCGCCGGTGAAGTTTTTCAAGGCCGCGATTGTGCGCACCATCGCCGGCTCCTTGAGCGTGCGCTCCGGACCCATGTCTTCGGACAGCCGGACCATGTCCTTGAGCTTGACGACTTCCTTAGGGTTGTCGTTAGCGTCAATTTGCCAAATCGACAGCCGCGCCGAGTTTGAGCCGAGATCGATCACGCCGTAATACGTCATTCGTCATCCTCCTGGTCTTCCGGTGCGGTCAACGGCGTGAAGTGGCGCGCGCTGCTTGGATCCACTGGTGCTTCCTGCTGCTTATGCGCCGCCTGCGCCGCGGTTTTGGCCGCGGCCTGTTCCAAGAAGGTTTCCTGGGCGTTCAGCGGGTTGACTCCGCGCCGGTCGACGCGGGCCCAAGAATTATCGGGCTGAAGCACCCGCGTCTTCACGTTATCGTCCCACAGCGTTTGGTAAATCTGGCAGATTTGATCGTGAATGTCGTCCTGCAGGATTGGGAACAGCAGCTCCACCCGCCGCGACAAGTTGCGCTTCATCAAGTCGGCTGAGGACAGATACAGGTGCTCAGCGCCACCCGCGTAGAAGTAGTAAATGCGGCTGTGTTCCAGGAAGCGGCCGACAATCGAGTGCACCGTGATGTTCTCCGACACGCCAGGAATGCCAACCTTCAAGTTGCAGATCCCGCGGACCAGCAAATGAATCTTGACGCCAGCGGCCGAAGCCTTGTACAGTGCCAAAATCATTTCGGTGTCGGAAAGGGAGTTCATTTTCATACGGATCTCCGCCGGCCGGCCCGCCTTGGCCTCACTGATTTCCGCGTCGATCTGTTCCTTCAGAAAGTCGCGAATGCCCAGCGGAGCGATCACCAACTTGTTGAAGTACGCCGGCTCGGAGAACCCGGACAGCATGTTAAAAATGTTCGAGGCGTCGGTGCCCATTTCGGTGTCGGCGGTGAACAGGCCCATATCGGTGTACACCCGCGCGGTGACATCGTTGTAGTTCCCGGTGGCCATGTGCATGTACCGGCGAATGCCGTCCTCATCGCGGCGCACGACCAAGGCCAACTTACAATGCGTTTTCAGCCCAACGAGACCGTAAATGACATGGCAGCCGGCGCGCTCCAGCTCCTGGGCCCAGTGCACGTTATTCTCTTCGTCAAACCGCGCCTTCAGTTCGACCAGCACGGTCACCTGCTTGCCGTTTTGCGCGGCCAGCTTCAGGTAAGAAATGATAGGCGACTTCGACGACACGCGGTACAGCGTCATTTTCACGGCCAGCACCTGCGGATCCAGCGCCGCCTGGTGAATGAATTCCACCACCGGCGTGAACGAGTCGTACGGGTGCTGCATGAAAATGTCGTGGTCACGAATCTGGTCAAACAAGTTGCCAGAAACCAGGTGCTGGTCCAGGTACGGGGTGAACGGCGGGTACTTGAGCTCGTCGTGGCCGCGGACTTGCTTGACCAGTTTGGACAGCACGTTGAGGTCGATTGGCCCCTTGATGGCGTAAATGTCATTTTCCTTTTCCACGCCGAGGCCCTTGATCAGGCGCTTGCGCAGAAACTTGCTCATGTTCGCATCGATTTCCAGGCGCATGACCTTGCCGCGCTGCCGCTTCTTCAACTGCGACTGGATCTCCTTCATCAGATCGGACGCGTCTTCCTCAGCTACGTCCAAATCCATGTCCCGCGTCACGCGAAACAGTGCCGTTTCCCGGATCTTCGCACCGACAAATAAGGCGCCTAGGTGCTTACTGATCACGTTTTCCAGCAAGATGAAGTCGTTCTCGCCATCTGGCAGGCGCAGCACGCGCGGAAAGACGTCGGGAATCTGAACCATCGCAAAGCTGCGGTTCTTCTCGTCTTTGTCGTCGCCAGCCGCGTTATCCTTATCCTCAGGGCGTTGCAGCCTGATCGCCAAATTCAGCGAATTGTTGGCTAAGAACGGGAATGGCCGCGTCGGGTCGACCCCCATTGGCGTCAGCACCGGGTACAGCTCTTGGACAAAATAGTCGCGGCAGAATTCGACCTGGCGCGGTGAAAGCTGATCTGGCGTCAGCAGATGAATGTTCAGCTCGTCCAGGCGCGGGGCAAGGGAGCGGGTCCAGGTCGAGTACTGCTTGTCAACCATGGCGTGCGCGTCTTTAGCGATGCCGGCCAGCTGCTGCAACGGCGTCAGACCCGCCGCATCTGGAGTGACGTAATCCACGGCCACCATTTTGCGCAGGCTGGCGACGCGCACGTTGAAGAATTCGTCCAGGTTGCTCTGCGTGATGGCGAGAAACCCCACCCGTTCAAGCAGCGGATTGCTCTTATCGCGCGCCTCTTCCAGCACGCGGTCGTTGAACGCCAGCCAGCTCAGCTCGCGGTTCGTGAAGTTCTTGGAATTAGCAAAGTCGACACCTTTTTTGCTCATAGCCGAGTCTTTCCTTTCAATTCAATTGGCAGCCCGTAGACAGCTGCGAAAAATGCCCCTTTGGTCCGCAGTGACCAGCGTTCCAGCTCGACGTCATCGCTCGCGGTGACGGTCAAAAGCACCCGGTCTTTTTGCAGGGACACCCGAATCTTTTCAATTTTCTGCTGGCGCGAGGCGTCCAGCGCATCTGCCACCCGGAGCAGCGCGGTCAGCTTGGCAATCACCAGCCGGCGGTTTGCGTTCAGTTCCGTCAGATCGGACAGATCCGTCTGCGGCGTGTCGCTGGAGTGATAGCGGGCGATTGTCGCCACCATGCGCTGCTCGGCCGCGGTCAGCCCAATCAGCTCCGAGGCCCGAATAATGTAATCCGAGTGTTCGTAGTGCTTGTGCGTGTCCACGTACGCCCCGATGTCAGTCACCGTGGCGGCGATCTCTAGCAGCAGCCGCTCGCGCTTGCCCAGCCCGTGTAGTTTCTTCAGCCGGTCAAACAGCTGAAGCGCGTACTTGACCGTGAAGTCGCGGTGCTTGGGATCGACCATGTAGCGCTCCGCCAGGTTCCGGGCCGAAATCAGGATCTCGTGGTCCGAGTCGATGTTGACGGCCTTGGACCCGGCCTCCGACGCAGCGTTGACCTCCAGCCCGTCCAAGAGCTTGAGGTCTGAGATCCAGATCTCATCAGAGTTCAGCGACTTGATCAGGCGGTAAACCAACAGCACCGTCGGCAGCACCTGCGCCGTTTCGGTCGGGGTCAAATCGTACTGCTCGCTGAGATACTGGTCAGACGCATGTGTGATCTCCTGATACAACAGCTTGAACCCGTCGCGGTCGATCTCGACGGTATCAGACCCCGTGGGGATCAGAGCGCTGAACACTGACAGCGCCGACCCCATCAGTATCACGTGCGGATAATGCTGATTTTTCGGCAGCAGACGCATGAAATCCGCCAGCCGCGAGTCGATAAAGTCACGCATGACCTCGACCGGATTAGGCACCGTCCGCTGCAGGTCGGACATCACCTCAAACACACGCAGCGGCCCCAGCGACAGGTTCCGCGAAAAGCCAAAGTCGCCATCGGCAAACGCGGTCAGTTCGGCCGAGCCGCTGGAAATGTCAATCAGGACTGTCCCATCCTTGGTCACTTGATTGAAGTTGGGAAACTTGCCCAGCACCGCCTGGGTGCGATAAAACGATTCCTGCGACAGGGTCAGCGGTGAAACCACCAGTCCGGTGCGGCTTTGCAGCTGATCACGAATGAACTGGGCGTTTTCCGCCTCGAAAAAGCTGTGGCTGCCGACGACCTGCACGTCGCGCACGCCGTAATCCTTCATCAACCGGTCAATGGTCTGAAGCGCCACGACCAGTTGATCGACAGTTTCTGGCTCGATCTCATGCGTGGCGTAAATGTCCTCGCCTATTGCGACCGGGTAAGAGCCGCGCTCGATTTCCTTGAGCGTGCGCAGATCCGTAATGCTGAAAAAGACAAATTGGGCGCCGATCACCACAAACCCGCGTTCAGAAACTGCCATGTTGCTCCCCCTCTTTCTTGTCCCAATCATAGCATTTTAACCCCGTTCTGCGAATGGTTTGAAACCACATGTAACAGCTTTCAAAAGCCGGACCGGTGTGCTAATGTGAAGAGGAATTGGTACCGTCGATCACGGCAGTGCTGTAATGAAGGAGGAATTTATTCGATGAAACATTTGAATCTTGGAGGCGTCGGCGTGTCCGTCTCCGCCGTTGCGCTGGGTGTGATGCGCATCACCAAGCTGAACGTGGACGAAGCCACGAACCTGCTGGAAAGTGCCCATAATGCTGGTATCAACTTTTTCGACAACGCGGACATCTACGACGGCGGTAAGGCCGAGACCCTATTCGGCCAGGCACTGAAAAAAGCCAGCTTCTCACGTGATGATGTCATCGTCCAAAGTAAGGTCGGCATCGTGCCCGGCAAACGCTACGACTTTTCCAAGCAGCACATCACCGAGGCCGTTGACGGCTCGCTCAAGCGCCTCGGCCTCGACTACCTAGACGTCCTGCTGCTGCACCGGCCGGATGCCTTGATGGAACCGGACGAGGTCGCCGCGGCGTTCGACGAGCTGCAGGCGGCAGGTAAGGTGCGCCACTTCGGCGTTTCCAACTGCAACCCAATGCAGATCGAACTGTTGAAAAAGGCCGTCAAGCAGCCGCTGGTTGCGAATCAACTGCAGTTTGCGGTCACCCACACCGGCATGATCGACGGCGGCATCCACGTCAACATGACGGATGACCGCTCCGTTGATCACGATGGGTCGATTCTTGAGTACTCGCAGCTGCATGACATGACGATTCAGGCCTGGAGCCCATTCCAGTACGGCTTCTTCGAAGGGGTCTTCATTGACAACCCGAAGTTCCCGAAGCTCAACGCCAAACTTCAGGAGTTGGCTGACAAGTACCACACCAATTCCAGTGCCATTGCGGCCGCTTGGCTGATCCGCGTGCCCGGCACCCAAGTCATTGCCGGCACCACAAACGCCAAGCGCATTGCCAACATTGCTGAAGGCGGCGACATCACACTGTCCCGGCAGGAATGGTACGACGTATATTTCGCGGCAGGCAACGATTTGCCTTAACGCATTAATTCTCAGCGGACACAAAAACGTGATCAACTGGCAAAACCAGTGCGACCACGTTTTTTTGTGCCTATGACTTTAATAATCCGCCCACTAATCCATTACAGTACTAGCCTCATCTTTTGAATCAGCCTTCTTCGCCGCGATTGCAGCTTCCTTCTTGACAGCCTGCCGATCAAACGCCCTGAAGAATGGATAGTAACCTGCAGTTGCCAAGGCGACTTCGATCAGCTGCCACAGTCCGGCGCGCCAATCACCGCCGGTCATTAAGAAGCCCAAGAACGGTACTGGTGTGCACCACGGCACTTGCGCAACGATGTGGCCGATGATGCCAAACTTCATCAGATACCAGGTGATTGCTTCAAGAATCATTGGGATCAGCAGCATTGGCACCGACAGGAACGTGTTCAGAACCACTGGAAAACCAAACATGATTGGTTCACTGATATTGAACAGTGATGGCACAAACCCGACGTTGCGAACCGCTTTGTACTGCTCACTCTTAGCAGTGAACATGCACAGGACTAGACCCAGGATGGCACCAGTACCACCGATTGTCATCCCAAAGTTCAGGAAGCCATCGGCCGCAATGTGAGTTGGCGCCTGACCGTTAGCGACCTGCTTCATGTTTTCCGTCAAAAAGACAAAGAAGATGCGGATGATGTGTTGCTCAAGTCCGGCAAACCGGATTACCTTGGGGTCAACTACTACCATGAAGGCACGATTCAGCAGAACCAGCTGGAGAAACCAGTCAAAGACGACCGGCAAAAGTCGTTTAACGCCACTGATCCGTACCTGATGCAGCCTAAGGACGCCCAAGCACAAGATCCCGAGATTCCGATGTACAATCAGGTCGATAATCCCTTCCTCAAGCAAACCGAGTGGAGCTGGGACATTGATCCGGCCGGCTTCCGGGTCACGCTGCGCGAACTGACTGAAAAGTACGGGCTGCCGATGCTTATCACGGAAAATGGCCTTGGGGCGAGCGACGAACTCAAGGACGGCAAGGTCGACGACGGTTACCGCATCGATTACCTGAAAAAGCACGTCCAGGCGATGCAGGAGGCCATCACCGACGGCTGCGATGTCATCGGCTACTGCGCCTGGTCATTCACCGACCTACTCAGCTGGCTCAACAGTTACAAGAAGCGTTACAGCTTCGTGTACGTCGACCGCGATGACGATAGCCAGCGGACGCTGGATCGCATCCCCAAGAAGAGTTACTACTGGTACCAGCACGTGATTGCCACTGACGGCGCAGATTTAACCATGCAGTCTTAATCACCTAGCAAAACACCCGTCTGATGCAAGAGACCTTGCGTCAGGCGGGTGTTTTAGTGCGACGGATTTGATTAACACTGGTGTGCCAAACGAAAACCTGTATTACAGAATACAATAATACAAAATCTTACGGGCTTAAACATCGCTAAATCAGCATTTCCTGAATTGATACAGAAGCTCACCGATATTCTCTTACCATGTAATACATGTATTTCTGAATACACAAGCAAACCAAATAAATAGAGTTATAACTCGGCTCGCCAAGCAGCCATAATCTACATCCCAAACCTGTTTTCTGAATGACTACGCTTTAAAAGTTCAATCCTCGAATATTTAAACCGCCTAATTCGGCCATCACGTATTATGAGGTATTATTGTTTCCCGGCAAACCGCCATCACAGAACGCCCTCATGGTATACTCTCCGTAGATGTAGTACAAAATAGGGTTCCTGAAATGCCATGAATACTAGCAACCGTATTGAGTTTTGCTAACTTTAAGGGTGACGAGTACCACCGCGCTCCTCGTCTGTAGCCTTACCAAGATGGGGTTCAAGGTCTGCATGATTGGCTTCGATCCTCAGGCGAACATGACTGTGCTGATAATCAAAACTTACGCAAATTTGCACGATGACAAGCTGGCGACCATTAAAAGCTCGCTGATGACCGGCATCACGGATAACCCGAAGAACATGTGGGACAAGAAGGTTCACAAGGCCTACGCCGATGTCGCCAATGAGATGATCAACCGTCTGGAGGCGAACTAGTATGGGAATGCTAGAAAAGAAACCTGCCAACACACAACGCAAATCACTCCTGAAGCACACACCGGGTGGGGTGCAGTCGACCGCGAAACCATCATCCAAGACGTCAAGAAAGAGGCAGCGCCAAAGAAAAAGGTCGCCGAAAAGACGACCTCGATCCGCATTTCAGTTGCCACCCGCAATGCGCTTAATTCGCTTGTGACACTGGGCGAGGCCAACACAGTAAACGACCTGGTCGAACAACTGTTGACTCAGAAGATCGAGTCTCTGCGGCCCACATCATCAACGATGTCGCCAGCAAGCGCGATACCAAATAAAGCATCTCATTTACGGCAATCAACAATGCAACTCAAAATCTTCAAGTCTGCCATCAATCAACGATTACCAGCAGAAGGGACAGATAAATATGGCCCAAGATGAAGAGAATCTGCGCAGCAAACTGATCTGTTACGATTGTAAGTCATTCGCCGCTTACGAGGACGGACAATACTTGCTAAAATTCTTTGCACTGATAGACGTTAACGTAGATGGCACATGGGAGATTGAGCAGCATATGGTGGCAGATCTATCCCAGCCCATCCCTAAAACTGAACAGGAACGTGAAATCTGCAACCAGCAGAAAATGGCTGCAATACAGTTCTACAGAGTTAAGAACGAGCGTGAGGAGCAAAAAAGGCTATGAACCAACATGCAGACAACCTGGCTCTGATGCAGATGCAGGCTGTCATGCGCAAAGATCTAAATCGGCAACTGCAAAAAGCGCTCAGTATTGAAGTGCCTGTGCCGTTGTATTCTGTAATACAATAATACATGTATTACAGAATACAAGTTCGGAGGTGTCCTCTAGTTGCTGACTGATCCGCCTAGAAGGACTCAAATGTCTCAAAAACCGCATCCTGCATATGAGGTTCAATCTCCCTTCGTCGGCGTCCTACTCATCAGCAATTCTGTGGTCACATACTACCGTCTTCACCGTGGAATCAGCAGTGGCGTACAGGCATAGAAAGGAAAATCACCGTTGAGCAAATCTGATAACAAGTCTCAACAGAATAACAGTCAGAACCAGCCTCCGATCCAAGCGGATAATCAGACTTCCCATGAGCAGACGAACGGCCTTGCTGACGAAATCACTCAACAACTCACCGATGTGTTAAAAAATGCTATCGCAAAGGATGGTATCACGGCTGGCGCCAACGAAGTCCTTGAGGCCTTGCAACAAAACATGATCAACACCGATCCAGACGAGACCGATGACCACGACTTTGATCCGCTAGATGACTACGATGCCGAGGAGAAAGCAGCTGAGGCCGATGAGGATCGGCTGGCCGCAGCTGAAGACAAGGAGGAAACAGCCGAAGAACCAGACGACAGCTCCCCAGACTACAACAAGTGGAGCCAGGATCAGCAAACTGAGGACGAGGCCATCGCCAATGGTCTGCCACCAGATTCTCCGGACGGCTGGGCCGGTGCCGACCTCAATCCTAACTGGGAGACCGGCCGCAATCAGACTGATGACCACAGCAATGATAATGATGATTCAGATCATGGTGATGACGAAGGGTAACACCAACGCGCAGAAGGAAAACTCAGCATGTTTGAAAAATTTAAAGCCAACCGGATTCGCCACAAGGGGATTCGCCGGGCAGAGAAGGATCTTCAGAACTCAGGAAAAACCGGCCTAGCACTCTATGACTTCGTTCAGGAATACACCGGGGATCCCAATCCTTGGATCAAGAACCCGTATGGTTTTTTCAACGATTATCAGTTACAGTACGTTGCATTGGCCAACCAAAGAACAGGATCAGTCGCGGTTCTGTATAGCGAAAATCCTCCAAAGCCAAGGAAGAAGCCGCAAATAACAAGCACAAAGTCTAAGATGAAAAGCCATGACGAAATCACCAACGATGTCGCCAGCAAGCGCTACACAAAGTAGGAGAGACAGCTTTCGTTCACGCACTGTCAATTTGCATTGAGTCTAACAGCTACAAGCCGATAACTTTTGCTTTTAAGGAAACAACGATAAGGGGGAAGAAAACATGGGTAAAGGAAAGATTGTAGGTAAAATCGCGGCAAAAGCAGTTCAAAGCTTGGCACCTGATTTAGCGGTAACAGCAGCTGCAGGAGCAGCTAATATATTCAAAAATACATACGATAAACACCAGGCGTACGTCAAGGTGCCCGATGTCTCAGGCTTATCGATCGAAGACATACCGCCTATCTTACAAAAGGCAAAATTCAATTTTGCCAGTGTTCTGGCAGAGCCCGATAAACGATATGCAGAAAAGCGGCCGAACACAGTACTTAGGACAGCGCCGCATGCTAATGCTTCAGTGCCGCCGGAGACGTTTATCAAGGTGTTCTATGCAGACGAGGATGTAATCAACGCCAGCAAAGCTCTTGCAGCTGAAGCATCTGAAAAAAAGGCTGCGCGCAACGAGGCTGCCAAGCAGCTTGCACATAAGGTTGAAGATACGGCAAAAACAACCACCGTTGGGCTCGCTCATAAACTGAACCCCAAGAAGCTGTTAAAGAAAAAGCAGGCGCAACTGATCAGACTGTTGACCAGGAAGACAAAAATACGGAACACAACTCTGACTGGGAACCCACCCACGAGCAAGATTTAATTAACAACAACAGTGATGAAGTTTAGACCCTGACTTAAAAAATTCCACGTTCTAAAAAGTTGCAGATTATCCGGTTTTGCCACAAGAAACTAAATTCGTCAGGGCAAAAAGATCCTGTCAGCTCAGGCAAAGCCAACGTGGCCTTGTGTGATTTTGTTCAAGGCTATCCCTGGAAATCCCGATTCTTGAATCAACAATCCGTATGGCTTTTGACCAGTCATGAATTCAGCGACGTCCAACATCCAACTTCGAACAACACTTCTACAGAAAACTGCAAACGGAGGTTAACTATGAGCATAATCGGTATCGGTACCCCTGAACAGGCTGCTGATAAAATCACTCAACTACTCTCTAAAGATCCGAACTTGGTTCAACAGGCCGGCGCCAATCTGGCACACGTCTTCTACGAGGCGCCGTTAGACAAGAAGCATTACGACGATTGCCGCAGACGACTGAAGCAGCTCTATCCCAAAGCGGAACGAGTTGGCTATATCTGGGCTGAAATCAACAAATCGGACAATATCATTGTTGTTGGTTCAACCTATACGCACGATCTCTTTGAGACCTATGAACTGCTCAAAGGTAACACGCTGAAGAAGCTTGCTAAGGCCGTCCTTTCTGACAAGGAGAACGCTGCGCTTGCCGACTATCAAAGTAGAATCAATAGCGCAATCGCCGGCGCCGTCATCATTCCCATCTCACCAGAAAAAAACCTGCGCGAGGCAGAACAGATTCTTGGTCGTCGAATCATCGACACTTATGGCGCACTCAATCCCAACCTTTAAAACAGCGGGCCACTCGTAGAATTATGCTGCATATAAATCATTTACGGAATTGACCGCCAGTACTCTCTCCAAGAGTCCTCGTGTCTATATCTACCGATGCAAACAGAGAAAACACACGTGCAGCAAGAACTTGTACTACCAGAAGTCAGCATAACTCATGCCAAATCTCTAGCCTGAGAAATCAGTACTCTGATGGATCATCCAGCGTTGAACTTGGACGACAAACATCTGTCTTTCAAGTGCCCCTGATTGGCATCGGTAGCGCTTTTTGCGTGACACTTAGTTCAGCGGTTGAATCGAGTGATTATCAATGTACAGGGCATCGACCAACACCTCGTGCGCCGGCAGCGGCGGATTGTTCATCTGGTCATCTAGGAGGTCCAGCGCCTTGGTCATAATGTGCGTTTCGTCTTGCTGAATCCGGTTAAAATTCAACCGGCTAGTTTGGTATGGCAGTCCATCAAAGGCAATCCCGCCAAGACGGCTAACAGGCTGGTCGGCAGCGGAAAGCGCAATGGAAAAAAGGTTTGCACTTGAAAAGTCCAACGCCATGACACACGTAAATGGCCGAGAAGAGTTCAATCGGCGGTTAATTTTTTGACTCTCCCTAGACAGCATCTCAGTGTTCTGGTCGTGGCTGTCAAAATTCGTCTCTACGCTCAGCCAAGCCTCTGCCGAGACCCGGCGATCAATTTCTCGATAGGCAGTCTGAATCCCCCGAATTCGGTCCTGAATCGCGGTGTTGCGAGCCCCGCGGTGGACCAGAAACAGGATGTTTCGATGACCCATATCTAGCAACATTCGGGTGATTGTGCGCGAAATCTTGAAATTATCAGTACCGACGAACGGCAGCGGGTAGTCCCCGATCCGCCGGTCGATGATTACCACGGGTGTTTCGATGAAGTCGGCAGCCAGTAAACCCTTATTTTCACTCTCGCCTTCAACCGGCATGATGACCAGGCCGCTGACGCCCTCTGCAATGAGCGACTTCACGATGACCGCCTCGTCGTGCTGCGACTCGTTAGAGAGCCGAATAATCGGGATGAACCCACGGGCTGCGACTTGCGCCTGAAAAGTGCGGATCAACTGTGCACCGTAACTATCAGCAAAGCCCGACAGCACAAAGGCAATCTGCTTACCGCCGGCCAGCGTGCGTGCCCCCGTGCCAGCCTCTGAAGTAGCAGGGCGCGCTAGAATTCGGGTCCGCATCCCGGAACCAGACTCGATTAAATGCTCTTCACGCAGTAACGCCAGCGCCTTGCGAATCGTCACCCGACTAACCGAATAAACCTCGGTCAATTCCTTTTCACTGGGCAGGGTTTGGGTGGTTCCAGTAGCGATATTCGCCTTCAAGCGGCGATAGATTTGAATGTATTTGGGTTGATAGCTCATGGTCGATTCCTCCCTAGCGATACTAGATTCTAATACATCTCAGGCTGTTTTGATACCATGGCTCCTGCGGCGGTCTAATGTTCTATCATGAACTAGAGAATGAGCGCATTCAAACGCGTGATAAGGAGTAGCACAATTGACAAACACACTCACCAAAAGTGAATTTAACCAAATTGCCGCACACATCGAGAAGGCAGCCAACAAGTCAGCGGCCGATCTGGATCCAGCAATCAAGCACCTTTTCACTAGTGGTATTCACCGCTTTTTAACCGAAAACATCCACTTCAGCGACGGTCGCCTCTACGTGATCACTGGTGATATTCCGGCAATGTGGCACCGTGACTCCACCTTCCAGATGCTGCCTCTGCTACATTTGGTCAAGGAAGTGCCTGAAGTGACTAAATTAGCCGCCGCCTTACTGGAAACCCAGATGTACTGCATCCAATTAGACCCTTATGCCAACTCGTTCAGCGAAAAACCGAACCAGTCGATCTGGGGGACTGACCACTCGAATATTACGGTTAATGCTTCAGTGTGGGAACGCAAGTATGAGCTCAACTCCCTCACGACCCCGATTCATCTGGCCTATGCGCTGGCGCAGCTGCCGGGTCAAACTGCCCAGAAGCTGCCAAAATCGTTCTGGCAGACCGTCCCATCCATTCTGACCGTCATGAAGACGGAACAACGCCACGAAAGTTCCCCGTATCGATTTGAACGCCCAAACGGGCCAGCATCCGACACGTTGCCCAATGCTGGTAAGGGGACCCCAGTTGGTTACACCGGCATGATATGGAGTGGGTTCAGGCCCAGCGACGACGCCTGCCAGTATGGCTACCTGATTCCGGATAATCTCTACGCCGCGCATGTTCTGGACGAACTTGGCGAACTTATCAAAGCGGCAAATCAGCCGCAGACGCTGGCAGACGAAGCAGCCAAATTGGCCGCCGACATCCGTGGTGGCGTCGAAAGATTTGGCCACGCTACCCACAATGGTGAAACCATTCTGGCCTACGAGGTGGACGGATTGGGCCACCAGCTGCTAATGGACGACGCTAATTTGCCGAGCTTACTTTCTCTGCCATACTTGGACACCTTACCAGCGACCGATCCGCTTTATCAGGCCACTCGCCGTTTTGCCTTGAGCACAGCCAATCCGTACTACTACACCGGCAGCGCGCTTGCCGGTGTGGGCAGCCCGCACACCCCTGAAGGGTACGTCTGGCCGCTGTCCGTGATTGTTGAGGCCGCCACCAGTACCGATCCGGCGGCGATTCAAAAGGCCCTCGACACCCTCGTCGCCACTGATGCCGGCACCGGCCACATTCACGAAAGCATCGATGCCAACGATCCGAAAAACTTTACCCGCGAATCCTTCTCTTGGGCGGATATGACATTTTGCAATCTGGTTCTGCTTGGCCTGGAAAAAGCCAAAACCAACTAAGCAACTTAATAATCTGAATAAACAGAGATGGCTCGATGCTTAAGCATTGAACCATCTCTGTTTATTTCGGTGTAAGTTTGTTTAACACGACATAATCAGCGCATATGTCCAGATTATCGTTCAGGTCATCAGTTCTGTTTATGCTGGCACTTGGCTGGCAAGAAAATCACCCAAGTGCGCGGCGATTTGCGCCATTCCCTGCGCAGTCGGATGCAGCAGGTCTGAACTCAATGCGGTCATGTCGGCCAGCAGATCGAGGCCGCTGATGTATGGGAGCTTGCCGGTGGTTTCCTCGCGCACAATGCGGCGAAAAGCGGCCACTTTGGCGGGGTCCTCCGGATAATCCGTCACGACCATATCTGTGGCCACGACCGGGCGCGAGTCTTGGGCAAACGGCGCGATGAAACGCCGCACGCGCTGGCGAAACGCCTCAGGGGAAAAGGCCCCAAGCATGTTGATGCCCATTTCAATTGAGGCGAACTGCCAGTCATCACGGCCGACCAGGTAATCGGCCACGCTAGGCTCCAGCCACGCGGACCCCGGAAACCCGAAGTTGAGCAGATCAGCATTAAACCGGTCGGCGATTAACTGCGGATACGTTGCGAACGGATTCAGGGCCAGTGACCCATGCGTGATCGAAGACCCGTATGCCAGGTAGGTGCGCTGCGGCATTTGTGTCGGCGCTGGCACCGCAACGTCCCCACTGACACCGTAGAAGTAGTTGCGGCAATAAGGCAGGCAGACGCGCACCACCGCCGGATCAAACGCTAGGTGTTGCTGCCTGGCCAGTGCCTGCAGCCTGAAGAGGTTCACCGGCCGCGGGATTGTGATGGTCGCCTTCTGCGGGGTCAAAATGCGCGACGAGGCTGACCAGGTGCCTGGAAACGTTCCGTAGCGAATGTAGGCGACCTGCGCCTCGGCGGCCTTTTCCACCGCCAGCATAAGCGTGACGGTCGGCGCGTTCATCACAAACCGGAGCTCCACCCCACTGGCGTCGGACGAGGTGTGCGTGGCCGGCTCGTCCAGCTGCGCAAACACCGTTTCGGGCACTCGGTCTAGTAGCGGCCCGGCCGAGGTCTCGCGGATCCGTTCAACGTTGTGAAACAAAATCCCTGATTTTTCCACTTCCAAAATTTCTCCTTATCAAATCAAACCTGGCCATAATCAGCATTCGGCAAGTCTTATCTATCAATGCGCGTCGTCCACCGGTAGCTCAGTGGCATCACCACGATCATGGCGGCAATCACCAGCACCAACGCAGCCACTGAGACCACCGGCGGGAAAAACAGGCTGGCAAGCATCAAGACGCCGCCGGCCACCATCACGTAGCCCAACACGCGCATGCTCTTCAGCGCGCCGGCGGGGTTTTTCACCTGCCACGGCACGTGATAGCCGATCCCAATCCAGCCCTTGTGCGCTGCAGGGGCAGGCACAGTCGGCAGGTAGTTGCCCATCGCAATGAACACGGCGCCAACCACGGCAATCGCCCACAGCCGAATGTTGACCGCCTGACCTAGGCCGTAACGGATCGTTGCCACATAGATGACCACCGTCACGACTGGAATGATCCACACTGTGATGCGCTCAAAGCGCGGCGCACTTTTGCCGTGGCTGCTGGCCCAGTAAGTGGTGCCAACGGCCAACCAGTGAGCGCCCAGCATCAAAAGCGGCAGCCCGTACACGACTAACGCTTTGGGCATCCACCCGTTCGGCTGATTGTCGACGCCCCAGTGGGTCACCATTGTCGCCGGCAGCGCACTGTATTGGCTTGCGCCGTACAGCATTGTCGCCAGGATCACGGCAGAGGTCAGCGCCAGCACCCACCATTTATTTTTTGTCATTAGACTCGCCTCCAATTCCCAAACTGTAGATCCAGCTGAGCACTTCCTCGAACACACTGGCGTTTAGGTCGTAGTAGATAAAATTCTTCTCGCGCCGCTCGGTGATCAAATTCGCCTGTTTGAGCAGTTTCAAGTGGTACGACACGGTCGCTGGTGTGAGGGCGAACTGGGCCGCAATTTCACCGGCCGGCTTCGGCTCGTCCTTCAGCAGGTTCAAAATCTTACGCCGCACCGGATCGGAAATGGCCTTCAGGGTGTCACTCATTGCCATGGTCCTGCCTCCGCTTTTCTATTTTGATAATTATCTAAGTAGATAGTAAGACCCTAGTTACCTGCCGTCAACGTCTATTTAGATTATTTTCAAATTAGCGACTAAAAAAAGCTCACCCAGACTTGGGTGAGTCGAGAAAAATGGCAACAGGACGTTTACATAAACTGCTGCAACCAAGTGCCAAACAGCGGCAGCCACTGCGCGACCACCGGCTCTTTGCCGTAATCGTGCTGCTGGCTCCAGCTTTCGCGCGTCGCCAAGCTCAAACCATGCCGACCAGCCGGAAAGATGTGCAGCTCGCAGGCCACGTCGTGCTCGTGCAGCGCCTCGGCAAAGCGGATGCTATTTTCCACCGGCACGGTTTCATCGGTCATGGTCGTCCACAGAAAAGTCGGCGGCGTCTGCGCGCTGACCTGCCGCTCCAGAGACACTTGCAGCCGCAGCGCCGGCGAGGCATCGGGACCGATCAGCTGGTCAAAAGAGCCTGGCTCCTTGAATTCACCGCTGGTGATCACCGGATAGCCGAGCATCATTCCGTTTAGCCGGATCTCGTCAGCCTGATAGCCGGCGAGCACCTTTTGCGCAATCAACGTGCCCAAACTGGCAACCAGATGGCCGCCGGCAGAAAAGCCGACACCGATGATGGCCTGCGGGTTCACGTGCCACTCGGCCGCGTGCCGGCGAATGAGGCGAACAGCTTCGGCTAGCTCCAGCAGAGCGGTCGGGAAGCGGTGCTCAGGACCCACGCTGTAATGCAGAACGAACGCCTGACAGCCCTTGGCCAAAAGCGCCAGGGCGACCGGTTCCCCTTCGCGCGGCGAAACAAACGCGTACCCACCGCCCGGAGCAATCACGGCAGCCGGCCGCAGCCTTTCGGGTTCAAGGTCCTCATACTGATCCATCAGATAGGCATCAAAGTAGGCGTCCTTAGACAATGCCGTCCTCAGCGGCTCGCGAATCACTTGCACGACGAATTCCTCCCTAGAATTTTTGCCACTTATTCAGCGGCCAGTAGCGCCATTTCACAACGCCAAAAACAGCCGCCTGCTTCACAAAGCCAAACTTACGGCTATCATACGACACCGGCCGGTTGTCCCCAAGCACCAAATATTCGCCTTGGGGCACCGTGCGCGCGTGTGTCGCTTTTAGCGATTGCAGCGTAAAGTCGGGCGTAAACGCCGGGCTGTTGCCAGTTTCACCATTTTGTTCGGCCTCAAACGCCAGCGTCTTGCGCTTGAACTGGTCACTCAAAAACGGTTCCGGCGTCCGTTGGCCGTTAACGTACAACACGTCGCCGCGAAAAGCGATGGTGTCGCCTGGCATGCCGATGACGCGTTTAATGTATTCGCGGCCTGGTTCGATTGGACTTTCAAACGTGATCACATCGAACCGTGCGACCGGCGCATTGCGGCTGACGACCACGCGGTCTCCCGGGGTCAAATTAGGCGCCATCGACTCCCCGGCAATCCGGTCATTCGCAAAAAAGAGTCCCAAGATCAGCTGCACCAGGAACATGGCGGCAGCGACGCCAACCACGACCAAGCCCCACTTGAAAAACCCTTTTACCGCCGGCTCAATCGCCTTGCGCTGCTTTTTCGGCATCAGACAAGCTCCTTTGCTGAGCGGCCACTTGAGCATCCTCCTTCTGGCGGATCCGCCGCATTGTCCGGACGTACATGTTGACAAGGACAAACACCGAGCCCACCCACGCCAACGGATTGGCCATGGACGCCCCGGTGAAACCAAGGTGCGCGACTAGGACAATGCCGGCAAACGCGCGCATCATCAGTTCAAACAGCCCGGCTACGGTCGGCACCAGCGTGTGGCTCAGCCCCTGCAGCAGATTGCGCATGGTAAACAGGATCGCCAGCAGCCAGTACATGCTGGCGTTGTAGTGGAAGTAGGTCTGCGCCAGCGCGGTGACCGCCGGCTGGTTCGGGCCCAGAAACATGTTGACCAGGGGCTTGGAGAAGATAATGATGAGCGCGCCAAACACCGCCGAAATACCAACGTTCATCAGCAAGGTCTGGTGCACTCCGCGGCGAATCCGGCCGTACTCACGCGCCCCGAGGTTCTGCGCGGCATAAGTCGCCATCGTCACCCCAAAAGACGAGGCGGGCAGCGTGGCCAGCTGATCGATCCGCCCGGCCGCCGTGTACGCCGCGACGGCATCGGTGCCCAGGGAGTTAAGCATGACCTGCAGAATGATTGACCCAATGGCGATGATCGACATGGAGAAGCCCATCGGCATCCCGACAATGATGTGATGCTTGATCTCCGGCCAGTCGAATTTCAGGTCGGCCTTTTGAATGTTCAGCAGCGGAATCCGCAGCTTAATGTAGATCCAGCACAGTACCGCCGAAATGGCCTGCGCGGTGACGGTCGCCCAGGCTGCCCCCGGCACACCCCAGTGGAACACCAGGATGAACGTGAACTCAAGGATGATGTTGATCACCGTGGCGATGATCAGAAAAATCAGCGGCGTTCGCGAGTCGCCCAGCGCGCGCATCATGTTGCTCAACAGGTTAAATGCCATGGAGGCAAAAATCCCGTAGAAGATGACCCGCAAAAAGGCCACCGAATTCTCCAGAATGGCCGGCGGGGTCTGCATCAGGACCAGGATTGGCCGTGTCATCGCGGCGGCCCCTACCGTCAGCACCAGTGCCAGCGCGACGCAGATCCAAATCGACACCCCGAAGCTGCGGCGCACCCCCCGTTCGTCGCGCGCCCCGTACGCCTGCGCAGTCAGCACGGACAAACCGGCGGTCAGGCCCTGCGCAAAGCCGATGATCAGAAAGTTCACGGATCCGGTCGCCCCAACCGCCGCCAGCGCGTCCTTGCCAATGGTCCGCCCCACGATCAGCGCGTCCATGAAACTGTACAGTTGCTGAAAAATATTCCCAATCAACAGCGGGATCGTAAAAAAGAATATAAGCTTGATGGGATTACCCTTTGTCAGCGTGTGCATGTTGTCTCCTCCACTCCAAACCAAATGCCTTGAATCACTGTATCACAATTGGTCAGCGGCAGAGCGCGGAAAAGTCAGTTGATATAATTCCGTCATATATCAACTTAAAAGCAAAAAAATCGGCAGACCGCAGCCCGCCGATTTCTCATTCTTAGTCTTAAATTCCGGCACCGCCGCCCCCGGAAGAGCCGCCGCCGAAACCACCGCCGGAGCCGCCACCAAATCCGCCTCCGCCGCCGAAGCCACTACCACCGCCCCAGCGATCGTTACGACCGGAGCTAGATAGCAAATCACTCAACAGCCACCACAGCCAGAACCCGGAGCCGCCGCCCCGGCCGCCGCGGTGATTGTTGCCGCCGCTGAAGAACAGCGCAATGATGGCCACGACGATAAACACTGTGATGACCGTGGCCAGGATACCACCACCACTGTTCTCGTCCCTGTCTTGCCGCTGCTGATACTGCGCCATTTGACTGTCCGAGACCGTGTTGCCATCGGTTTTGAACTTATACTTCTTGTCGATCACCGTCGCGACCGCGTTGAAGACGTTGCGCAGGCCCTTGTTGACCTGCGCGTCGTTCTTGGACTTAATCAGCGCCTTATTGTCCTGCAGGATGCGGCCGGCCATCGCGTCGGGCAGATCACCCTCCAGGCCGTAGCCCACTTCAATAAACAGGTTCTGCGCGCCGTGGTTATCGGCGTACACCAGCAGGACCCCGTTGTCGCTGTTTTTCTGGCCCACGCCCCACTTACTAAACAGATCGGGCGCATACTCGCCGAGGTCCTCGCCGCCGGAGGACTTGATCACAGCGACGGCGACTGCCGGTTTTTGCTTGGTCTGCTCCCACGAGCGGTTCTTGTCGTTGATCAGCGTTTGCGTCTGCGGCTCCAGCAGATCCAGCTCGTCGGCGTAATAGGAATCACCTGTGGGCTTGGCCGGATAACTAACGGCCTGGACCGGCGTGGCCCGCAGAAACAAAAACGCCAGCGGCAGCAGCAATAAAACGCTAAGCCAGCGCTTCTTCATGAGTGCCCTCCTAATCGCCGAGGTTGACCTTTGGCACTTGATCAGCCCCAGGGTTGGCCTTGAAAGTCGGCTTTTGCCCGAGCCCCATCATTGACGCAAACAGGTTCTTCGGGAACGTCACCACGCTTTGGTTGTAATCGCGCACATCTTCGATGTACCGCTTGCGCTCGACTGAGATGCGGTTTTCCGAGCCTTCCAGCTGCGTCATCAGGGTCTGCACGTTTTCATTCGAGGCCAGGGTCGGGTACTGTTCCTGAATGACCGAAACCAGGGTACCAACGCTGCTGTTCAACTGGTCGTCGGCCTTGGCCTTGGCCGTAGTCGTGTCTGCCTTGTTGTAATTCTCACGCGCTTTGGCAATGGTGCCGAAAATCTTATCCTCGTGCTTCATCGAGCCCTTGACGGCACTGACCAGGTTGGGCACGAGGTCTGCACGCCGCTGCATGACGTTTTCGACCTGACTCCACTGCGCCTCGACTGCCTGATTCTGCTTCTGCAGGGAATTGTAGGTGCTGATACTGTAAATGCCAACGATGACTGCGACCGCCGCGATCACGATCCACGTGATGGCCAGCGGACTGAGCTTCTTTTTTTGCATTGCGGTCTCCTTCGCTTTACCTAATAAAAAACGGGTTGATACGCCTAGTTTAACATGTTTCGACTAGGCAGCATCAGCCCTAAGAATGAGACAATTTATTTGAAGTAATTAAAACCAATGGCGTCGCGGACCTCATCCAGCGTCTGGTTAGCGACTTCGTTTGCGTGCTTAGTGCCGTCGATCAGCATCTGCTGGACTTGACCCATGTCTTCAGCGTACTGGGCGCGGCGCGTACGGATCGGCTCCAGGATCTGTTCCATCACGTCGTTGAGATAACGCTTGAGCTTCACGTCGCCCAAGCCGCCGTGTTGGTACTGCTCCTTGAGGGCCGCGACCTGCTTCTTATCCGGATCAAAAATATCCAGGTAGGTGAACACCACGTTGCCCTCGACCTTGCCCGGGTCCTGCACGTGAATGTGGTCGGGATCGGTGTACATGGACATGATTTTCTTTTGCACGGTATCGGCATCGTCGGCAAGGTAAATCCCGTTGTTTAGGGACTTGCTCATTTTAGCGTTGCCGTCAATCCCTGGCAGGCGGCCAAGGCCCTTGGCTGGGAAGTACCCTTCCGGTTCGACCAGCACGTCCTTGTTGTACGTCCGGTTGAACGTGCGGACAATTTCGCGGGCCTGTTCCAGCATCGGCTCCTGATCGTCGCCCACTGGGACCGTGTCGGCCTTGAACGCCGTAATGTCGGCAGCCTGGCTGACCGGGTAGATGAAGAAGCCAGCGGGAACGGACGCGCCGAATTCCTTCTGCTTGATTTCGGTCTTCACCGTAGGGTTGCGGTCCAAGCGCGACACAGTGACGAGGTCCAGGTAGTACATCGTAAGCTCGGTCAACGCCGGGACTCCGCTTTGAATCAAAATAGTCGACTTGGCCGGGTCGATGCCGACGGCCAGGTAATCCAGCGCAACCTCCATCAGTGAATGACGAATTTTCTCCGGGTCGCGGGCATTATCCGTCAACGCCTGCGTGTCAGCGATCATGATAAACGTGTCGTAGTCGCCGGAATTTTGCAGCTCCACCCGGTTCTTCAGTGAGCCGATGTAGTGCCCAATGTGCAACCGACCGGTGGGGCGATCGCCAGTTAAAATTACTTTTTTTGCCATAGTTAATATCCTCCTATAATTGGGTAATCAGGCTGCGAGCTGAGAACGCAGGAGTGGGTAGCGACGCTCGGCGCCTCGAAGCCAAAGTACGGCTTCAATACACTGAGCTAGGCTATCCATCCTGCTAAGACCGCCGGCTCTCCGCACCTTATCACTATAATCGGGCTACAGGCTCGCAACGGGGGAGCAGCTAGCTACGCCAGAGGCCTCGCCGCCAAAGACCAGCGGCAATGCCTCTGGCTAGGCTATCTGTCCCCCTAGGTGCGCGAGCCTTCCGCACCTTTAAAAAAAAAGCCATCCCATGCTTTCACATAGGACGGCTTTGCGCGGTACCACCTAACTTCACCAGTTTGTTTGAACCGGTACTCTCAAATGGCTTAAGGCGCACCACACCGAACGCCTTGGGTGAGCCAATTCACTGAAGAATGCGGTCGGTTTTCCAGTATTGCCGACTTCCTGCACGCGTTGCCTTCAGCTACTCATCACCCGCACTGACGCGAATATACATTAATCATAGCACGGGCGAGGCCAAAATCAAACTGCCACTACACCAGGTAGTCCAGGTCGCTGGCCTCGCTTGGGTAGGCAAAAATCATCTTCAGTACCTGATCCGCCGGCGTTTTGGTGTTGATGGCCAGCGTCAGCAGATTCACCAGGGACTCAGCGCTGCTAGACACCACAATCGCCCCGACGATCAGCTTAGTCGCCCTTTCCTCGACCACGGTGACTGACGCAAAAGATTCCTGAGTGCGGTTGTAGGTGTACCAGTGGGTCGTATTTTCAGTCTTGACGATGTATCGCGCATCCCCAGCGACCTCAGCGGGAGAAAGTCCCACCTTTGAAATCTCCAAGGTGCCATAAACGGTTGTCGGGATCGCCGGATAGCGAATGGAGGCCTTGGCGCCCAGTAAGTGCTCGGCCACATACCGGCCTTCAAACCCCGCCACCGGCGTCAGCTTTGGTGCCTTTTTGTCCACCACGTCGCCGATCGCGTAGACGTGCGGTGCGCTGGTTTGGAGGAATTCGTTCACCACGATGCCGTGCGCGTTGGTTTTGATGTGTGCTCGGTTAAGGTGCAGCTGATCATCAGGCCGCCGCCCCATCGCCGCAAAGACTTGTTGGACATCCAAGGTGAAACCCTTGGCGGCAAGGCGCAGCCCGTGGGTCACCTGCTCCACGCTGGTCAGTTCAATGTTTTCGTGAAAGTGAATGTGCGCGTTCTTCATCGCCTTTTGCAGGGCCGTCACGGCGTCTTCGGGAAACGCCCGCAGCGCCCGGTCGCCGTGCATGATGACATGTACCTCTGCGCCAGCTTCGGCCGCGATGTTGGCCAGCTCCATGCTGACGTACCCGGCCCCGATGAAGGCCACGCGCTGCGGCAGCTGGTCCATGTCGAGAAAATCCCGGCTGGTTTTGATCAGCTCTTGGCCCCGAATGTTGGGCAGGACCGGCTGAACGCCAGTGGCGATAATGATATCCTGGCCCTCGTACTGATCTTGGCCAACCGCGATCGTCCGCTCGTCAATGAAGCGTGCCTCGCCGTCAACGGCAATCATGCCGGCCCCGGTCACCCCGCTGCGCGTCCCGTTTGGTACGGTGCGCGTGTACGCGCGCTTAAACGCCATCAGCTTGGGCCAATTAATGTCGGGAATTCCGTTCAGCCCAGCAGAGGTCATGCGCGCGGCATAGCTTTTGGCCTGGACCGCACTGTACAACATTTTCTTGGGATCACAGCCATAGTTCGGACAGGTCCCGCCCCACAAATCGCGCTCGACGACCAGCACCTTCTTGCCGGCCTGCGCCAGCGGATACGCCGCCGCCAGGCCCCCCGGTCCGCCGCCGATTACGATCACATCATACTGCTGCATGCGCTCTCCCCCTTTAATTCTTGGCGATGTCCGCCAAAAAGGCCATCACCTGCGTTGCATTCACTTTAAAGTTACCTTTCTGGCACGCCACTGTCACGGATTTACCCTTGCCCAAGGGGGTTAAAATTGTTCGCAAAGCATCGCCTTCCTGCGCCTCCCCGGCCGCCGTCGTAGCCTCAGCAAACCGCCGCAGCTCGATCAGCGGAGTGTCCAAGACCTCCGGCGCAGCGCTGGCGAAGAAGTCTGAAACAAAATCGCTGGCGGGATTAGACGCGATTTCTTCCGGCGTCGCCACCTGCTGCAGCACACCGTCGCGCATGACCGCGATGCGATCGCCAAGTTTCATCGCCTCGTTCATATCATGAGTCACAAACACAAAGGTGGCTTTCATTCGTTTGTGCAACCGCAGCACCATGTCCTGAAGACTGGTGCGTGAAATTGGGTCCAGCGCAGAAAACGGCTCGTCCATCAGGACCATCGGCGGTTTGGTGGCCAGCGCGCGGCAAATCCCCACCCGCTGCTGCTCACCACCAGATAGTTCCGCTGGCATTCGGTCGCGATACTGCTTGGGGTCTAGGTCCACCGCCGCCAGCATCTCGTCAACCGTTTGCCGGATCCGGTCCTTTTGCCAGTGCTTCATCTGCGGGATCAGCGCAATGTTCTGGGCCACGGTCATGTTGGGGAACAGCGCGATCTGCTGAAGGACGTAGCCGATGTTCCACCTCAAGTCGCGAAGATTCGTGTCGATGAGCCGCTTGTCATTGAAGTAAATGTTGCCGTCGGTCGGCTCGATCAACCGATTGATCATTTTCAGCGTGGTGGTCTTGCCGGAACCAGAAGCACCAACCAGCACAAACAGCTCACCATCGCCAATCGTCAGGTTCAGGTCTTTGACCGCCGTAGTCCCTTCAAACTGCTTGACCACGTGTTCAAAGCGTAAGACGTCTTTGCTCATCAGCGCGCCTCCTTCAGCAAACCGTGCTTAATCAGGTAGGCCTTGGCGACTGCGCTTGCCGACTTGCCCTGCACGTTGACTTCGTAATTCATTTCCTGCATGTCCGCCTCTGAGATCTTACCGCCCAGCTTGTTCAAAGCGGCGGTGAGCTTGGGGTGCGTCTTCGCAAACTGGGTCCGCATCAGCGGAGCCCCTTGATAAACCGGGAACAGCTGGCGGTCATCCTGCAGCGCAAGCAAGTGATACTGGCGGATCTGCGAGTCGGTTGAGTACCCATCGGTCACCTGCACCTGACCGCGGTTGAGTGCCTGGTAACGCATCGATGAATCCAGGGTGTTCACGGTGAAGTTGACCCCGTATTTACTCTGGATGCCCTTGTAGCCGTCATCGCGCGCGTTGAACTCGACGTCAAACCCGGCCTTCAGCGGTTTGCTCAACTTGGTCAGATCAGAAATTTTAGTGATCCCGTTTTGCTGGGCCCAAGCCTTTTTGACGACGACCGCATAAGTATTGTTGTAGGCCATTGGTTTGCCAAGCCGCAGCCCCTGCTTACTCAACAGCGATTCGGCGATCGGGTAAGGGTCCCTCCCTGCCGCAATCTGCGCGCTTTGCTTGGCAGATGGCTTCAACAGGCTGCTGACCACCGTTCCCGTGAATTCGGGATAAATGTCGATCTTGTCGCTTTTCAATGCGCTATAAAGAAAGCTGGTTTGGCCAAAGTTCGGCTTCAGTTCAACCTTGACGTTCGCGTCAGCCTGCTCGATCAGGTCCTTGTACATGTTGATCAAAATCTCTGGCTCCGAGCCCAGCTTGCCGGCCACCGTGATGGTCTCCGGCTTTGGCGCCACCGCCTGATAGGTCGCGTACCCGCCGAAGCCCAAAACCAAGGCGCCGATGACAGTCACGGAAACCTGCCAGCGCCACTTCGAAATCATCGAAATGAACCAGGAAAACAGGATTGCCAGCAGTGCTGACGCGAGCGCGCCAAGCAGCGTCAGGGTCGGATCATTCAGGTTGATCCCGCGCATGATGATGTCGCCGAGCCCGCCGCCGCCCACTAAAGCAGCCAGCGTCGCCGTGCCGATGATCAAGACGGCCGCCGTACGGACCCCGCCAAGGATCACCGGCATCGCCAGCGGCAGCTCGACCTTGACCAGGCGCTGCGGCTTGCTCATGCCAAAGGCTTCTTCGGCTTCTTTGTACGCCGGATCAATTTCGTGCAGCCCGGTGTAAGTGTTTTGAAAAATGGGCAGCAGCGCATAAACCACCAGCGCGATGATCGATGGCGTAGTGCCGATCCCCACAATCGGAATCAAAAGCCCCAACAGGGCCAGGCTGGGGATCGTCTGCAAAATACCCGTCACCTGCAGCAAAAAGCCGGCAAACCGGTCATGATTTTGAGCCCAAATACCAAGCGGAATCGCGATCAGCAGCGCCAAAAGCAGTGCGACCAGTGACAACTGGAGGTGTTCCACCAGTTTGGTCAGTAACGTCTCACGTTGGTTCAAGAAAGTCTCCCACAGTGCCTGCATAACGTCCTCCGTATCTGGTTAACTGATAGGACAAATATAACACTTTGACCTTTTTCCCAGCAAACGTCTGTACGGTTTGCTTTACAACGGCTGTTAAAAGGCCTACACTGATTGCACTATTTTTAAGTGAGGAGGGCCGGCCATGTTGAATCAAACCAAGGAAGAAGAACAGGCACGCGTCGATTTCGTGCGGGCCAAGCTCAAAGAACGTCTGACCATTGTCCACCAGCAGTTGGACCGGGCCCACCGCGAAACCAACCGCATCGAGCGCGCTTATGGGGATGCCACCCGCGTCAACATCACCGAAATTGACGACCGCATGGAAACCAACGCCGCCGTTCAGCAGCAGAAGACCATGGTCGCCCGGGCCGTCGAAAACGAGCAGATTCTGGAAAAAGAGGCGCGGCGCCTGGGCCTGCTTCAGGACAACCCCTATTTTGGCCGCATCGACATCATCCAGGACGGCGAGCCCGACACGCTGTACATCGGCCTAGGCACCTTTATCGACCAGGACGATGAATTTCTCGTTTACGACTGGCGCGCACCGATCGCCTCGATCTACTACAACGGCACGCTCGGCAAGGTCACTTACACCACCCCGTTCGGCCCGGAAACCGTGGAACTGGTCAACAAGCGCCAGTTCACCATTGAAAACGGTCAAATCACCAACATGTTCGACACTGACGAAACCGTCGGCGACGAGATCCTGCAATCTGTGCTGGGCGCACAAAGCGACGTGTATATGAAGAACATCGTCGCCACCATCCAGCAGGAGCAAAACGACATCATCCGCGACACCAAGCATGACCTGCTGGTCGTGCAAGGTGTGGCGGGCTCCGGGAAAACCTCCGCGGTGCTGCAGCGCGTGGCCTACCTGCTGTACCACAGTCAAAAGGACCTGGACGCCGACCAAATGGTGATGTTCTCGCCCAACCAGTTGTTTGCCAACTACATCTCTGAAGTGCTCCCGTCGCTGGGGGAAAAGAACATGCGCCAGGCCACACTCGCCGAATTTTTGGCCAAGCGTTTCTCCGGTTTGCATGTGGAGACCTTGTTTGAACGCTACGAGCGCGACCACGCCAGCCTGCCGGAAGCCGCCAAGGCGATTCGCCGCTACAAGGAGCGCGCCGGCTACCTGGACGAACTAAAAGCCTACGCCAACACGCCGGGTCGCATCCCCTATTTCATCGACATTACGCTGAACGGCGAGGTCTTCTTTTCGGCCAAAACCATCACGAAGATTTTTGCCAGCCAGCCGAGGCAGGCCACCGCGGCCAACAAGTTTCTGGACACCAAAAACGCCCTGATCCGCCGGCTGAAGACGCGCATCAAGCTGGCCATTTATGACGACTGGGTCCAGGAGCGCCTAGGCAGCCTCTCGTCGGACGAAGCCCGCGACATTTTAGGTGATGCGCGCTTCGAAAACGGCGAGGATGAGCAGCGCTACATCGCCACCCAGCTGGTCAAGGACGCCTTCTCGCCGGTTTACGATGCGATTTACAACGATTACTTCCTCGACCCATACCAGGATTACGCTCAGTTTCTCGCCCAGTGCCAGCCGCCGGTCGCGCCTAAGGTCTGGGCGGAGATGAGTCACGCCTACCAGAGCGACCTGGAGGCACACATTCTGCGCCTCGCCGATGCCGCACCGGTGCTGTACCTACGCGACCTGGTCGCGGGCTCCGGCCAAAATCACGCGATTCAGTACGTCTTCGTCGATGAGATGCAAGATTACTCGATGGCCCAACTGCGCTACCTGCACTTCGCCTTTCCCAAGGCCAAGCTCACGCTGCTCGGCGACGCCCGCCAGGATGTCTTCACCAGCGACTACCAGCCCAGCGATTTCATCCACGAGATCTCGGCCGTGTTTGCCACCAGCTCGGTGCGCCTGATCAACCTGAACCGCAGCTACCGCTCGACCCTGCCGATCACCAACTTTGCCAAGGCGCTGCTGCCGGTCAATGAACACATTCAGGCCTTCACCCGCGACGGCGCCAAGCCCCAGCTGGTGATTGTACCCAGGAATACGTACCGGACCGGCCTGATCCGCACCCTCAACCAGCTGCTGGAGACCAATAAAACCGTGGCAGTGCTGATGCGCGACGCAGCCCAGGCCGCCCAGCTCTTCACCACGCTGCAGCTTGACGTGGCGGTCTCGCTGCTGACCGAACACGATCACCAGCTGCACGCCGGTTGCGTGATCCTGCCGGTTTACCTGGCCAAGGGCCTGGAGTTCGACGCGGTGGTCGGCTTTGACATCTCCGCCGGCACTTACGACCAACCAAGCGACGCCGACGTGCTTTACACGCTGGCCTCCCGCGCCTTGCACACCCTGATCCTCATCGCGCTGGACCGGCCGAGCCCGCTGATTGAGGCACTCCCGCAGAACTTGTACAACACCATCACAACAGCAAATCAGTCGACTGCTTCACACGCAGCACACTAACCCAAAACAAGGCGATGACCTTTTCAGTCATCGCCTTGTTTTGCTCTGTCGCTGAGCTTTGTCGTCACCGGCTCAGCGCTTTACCTTAATTCAATCACCTGAGTGGCACTTATCACAGTATTAGTGCGGCCAAGTTATTTACAAAATGGAGAAACATTGAGTACCGGATATCACCAGTGGTGGCATAGGTCAGTCCAAACACCGCGCCCAGGGCACTGTAAATGGCCCAGTTGAGCGGATCCGTGAAAGAAGTGTGCGCGAGACCAAAAATCATCGAGGAGAGGATAACCGCCACCACGCGCCAACCGATTTTTTCCTGGTGCGGGAAGCTGTGCATCAGCAGGCCGCGGAACAAGAGCTCCTCAACCGCTGGCCCGCCCACGCAGGCAATCAGCGTCATGGCCAGCGGCGCCTGCTGCATGATCGCCATCAAGCTGCTTTGATTGGCCGGTTCGCCGGTCGCGCCGCGCATCTGCAATAACCCGCCGGCCAGCTGGACCGCGTACATCAGGATCACCATCAACGCGGTGAAGCCGGCCGTTTTCAGGGTCAACGGCTGCCGGTGCCAGTGGTCTGCCTTTTCCTTACTCAAAAACCACTGGTAGGTCCCCCACAGCAGGAGGAGCAAGATCCCGAAGACCACGGTGAACAAACCGGCCACTTCAAGCGTCCCTGCCCGGCCGTGCGAGCGCAGCGTGGGGACTAGGACCATGTACTCGGCATAGCTGTAGCCGATAAACAAAAGCAGCACAATGCCCAGCCGTTTCAGTGTGGTTTTGATCATGAAGTGCCTCCTTGTCCGGTCACGCGTCAACAATGTCGACGCCGAGGCTGCCGGCAATCACTGCCGCCTGCCACTGGTTGATCTTCAAGCCCGACAGCAGCGCCGGGGTGAAAATCAGCCGGTCAAAGCGGGCCTTGGCCAAGTTGACCTGCGCCAACTTAGTGTCACTGAAGTCCGCCCCTGTCATCTCCCCGCCGGCAACCACCAGCCCGGGCTTAACGATGCTGGCAGCCTGAAAACTACTTTCGGTCAGTTTTGTGTCCTCGAACCGAGCGTTTTTCAGCTTGGCCTCGGCGAGAATCAGGTACGTGGCCTGACAACCTGCCACCGTCACGTCCTGCCAAGTGCTGCGGGTGAAATCGGCGCCCATCAGCTGGCAGCCTTCAAAGCGGCAGCGGTACATCACGCTGCCGGTGAAGTCGGCGGTGAGGAACCGACTGCCCCGAATCGTACAGTCAAGCCATTCCCCGCCCCGAAAATCGGTCTGCGCGAAGGTGCAGTTCAGAAACGTCACGCCGGACACCTGGATGTCCTGATTGGACACCGTGATCGTGCAGCCGCTGTACGTCTGGTCTTCTTGCACCTCGTCTAGGCTCAGGATCTGCCGCTCAATCATCACTGCCACCGCCTCGTCAATTATGGTTTCAATCCTAGCATACTTTTCAAAAAGGCGAAAAAAAGGCCCGACATCTCTGTCGGGCCACCGCAGCCGTTTACCGGATTTGAACCGGTGACCTCGTCCTTACCATGGACGCGCTCTACCTGCTGAGCTAAAACGGCATGGGGTTGTTTACCTAAAAACAACTGCCTAAACAATATACTATACAACCCGGTCTCCTTGCAACCCTCCACGCCTAAAAAAAGGTTCATTTTTCACCACGCCACTCTGCCGCAAATTCTTCCAGAAAGTCTTGCATCACCTGCTGGCGGTGTGCGGCCAGTTTCCGCGCAGCCGGCGTGTTCATTTGGGCCGCCAAGTGCAGCAGCTTTTCGTGGAAATGATTGATGATGGTGCTTTCGCCTTGGCGATAACTTGATGCGTCCAGCTGATGGCGTGGGGCCAGGGCCGGATCGTAAAGCCGACTGCCATGCGCGCCGCCGTACATCATGGCTCGCGCGATGCCGATGGCGCCAATGGCATCCAAGCGGTCCGCGTCTTGGACCAACTGGCCCTCCAGGCTCAGCGGCTGCTTGCCGGCCAGGCTCGCCTTAAAACTCATGTGGTCAATGATGGCGATCACGGCGCTTTGCTGGGCAGCCGTCAAGCCGGCGTGTGTCATTGCGGCAACCGTCTGCGCCTTGGCCGCGGCCACATCAGTCACCAGCTTATCGTCGTAAGTATCGTGCAAAGTCGCCGCGGCCACTGCAATCGTCGCGTCGGCAACCGGCGTGCGCGCCAACAGCGTCTTGGTCGTTGCGACTACCCGGCGGATGTGATCCATGTTGTGACCACTGGCGTCTTGACCCAACACTTTTTCCGCGTACGCCATCAGTTGTTCTTCCTGGGTCATTTGCCGCTCCTTTTCCTTTGCGTTTCACGCCTTCATCTCGGTATGCTTAAGTTAGTGACCGGAAGCCCGCCGCGAAAGGACGTGGTACTGTGAAATTGCGCCACTTACAAATCAATCAGACCCTGAATCAGTTTAGCCGCCTGACGCCCAGTGACGGCGCCGAGGGCCGCCCTGTTGCCCAGCAAAACCTGCTTTTTTGGGTTGCCGCGGAACCGGTGCCGCCGACGCCGACTGAACTCGCCGAGGCGATGGGCTTGTCCAAGGCGGCGATCACGAAAATGATGGGACCCCTGATTGACGACCAGCTACTCGCCAAAACCATCGATCCCGACGACAACCGCAGCTTCACCTTAAGCCTCACCGAGGCGGGCAAGCAGGCGGTCCTCGAGATGAGCGACGATTACTTCAAGCCGATGAACGCGCTGCGCGATGGCCTCGGCAAGAAGAAATTCAACAAGCTGATCGATTTGCTCGACCAGGCCAATGAGGTCCTGGTCGGCGCCGACGACTGATCACTGCGGCAGGTGAAAGCCCTGCTCGCGCAAGATCTGACCGATCTCCAGGCGATGATGGAGGTCGGTTTTTGTGTACCCCAAAAGGCTATCGGTAAACGTCTCCTCGCGCGCGTTCCACTGGCGCGTCCGGTAATAATTGTTCAGGGTGGTATCATAATCCTGAAGGTCCTGCGCCGCCGGGTAGGTATTTTCGCCCACCACTGCCGCATGCGGCAGGCGCGGCTTGTGCTGCGGCGCTTCCGCCGGCACGCCCACCATCAGGCCCAGCACCGGAAACGTGAAGCGCGGCAGGTTCAGCAAGGCGATCATCTGCCGCGGGTCGTTCAGGACGCTGCCCCGAAAGCACCCACCCAGCCCGCTGCGCTCGGCCGCGCCCAGCAGGTTCTGCGCGGCCAGTTCCGCGTCGGCGACACCACCGAAGAAGCCGGCCCAACCGGTAAAATGGCTCGCCGTGGCTTCGGTCAAATGAGCCGTTTCAATGTTGCGGTGCTGGTCCAGCACAAAGACGTAAAGCAGGCCCTCACCGGCCACAAACGGGCAGTTTGTGAGGTCCGCAATACGCTGACGCTTTTGCGGATCAAACACCTTGATCAAAGTGACCTGCTGCAGGAAGTTGCTGGACGAAGTCGCCTGCGCCACGTCCTCAAGCACGCGTTGGTCGGCGGCACTCGGCGCCGCGCTGAATGTGCGGATCGAGCGATGGGTCAAGGCACTGTTATCGATTGTCATTGCATTCACTCTTTTCAAAGAAGGTTTTCTAATGTCCAAGTCTACCACGATTCCAGAATCAATTGAGGTGCGCGGTGCCGCCGTCCACAACCTCAAGCACCTCGACGTCGACATTCCACTGCACAAGTTGGTCGCCATCACTGGTCGCTCCGGGTCCGGCAAGTCCTCGCTGGCGATGGGGGTCCTGTATTCGGAAGGCATGCGCCGCTATGTGTCAGCACTGTCGACCTACACGCGGCGCCGCCTGGGCCAGGTTGGCCACGCCCAGGTCGACTCGATCGCGCACATCCCCAGCGCCATTGCACTGCGGCAGCGGCCCATTGTCCCGGGTATTCGTTCAACGGTTGGCACCACCACTGAGGCCCTGAACGTGCTGCGCCTGGCGTTCTCGCGCCTCGGGTCCGTGCGCTGTCCCAACGGTCACCAACTGCCACCAACGTTGACCATCGCGCGCCTGATGGACCTGCCGAACCAGCCTGACGGCGGTATGGGGGCGCTCACTTGTCCGGTTTGCGGCGCGCAGTTTAAAGCTTTTGGCGCCGAGGACTTCGCCTTCAATTCTGTCGGGGCCTGCCCCACCTGCAACGGCACCGGGGTCGCGCGGACCATCGCCCCGGAGCGCCTGATTCCTGATCAATCACTGACCATCCGCCAAGGGGCGGTCGCCTCTTGGCGGCTTCCTGGCCGCAATTTTATGATGAATGTGGCCCAGCAGATCGGCATTGACATCGACACCCCGTTCAAGGACCTGCCCAAAGACCAACAAAAAATGGTCTGGCACGGCAAGAAGCAGACCTATGCCATCAACATCCCGTCCAAAACCGGCAAAATTTTTCACATGGACCACGCCATGTACGAAAATGCCTTTAACGCGGTCGAAGATTCGCTGGCCACCACGACCAACGAACGCGCCATTACGCGCCTGAATCGATTCTACCGCTTCGACGTCTGCCCGACCTGCCACGGCTCCCGCTTTCGGCCGGAACTGCTGCACCAAAAGATCAACGGGAAAAACATCGCCGAGGTCTCCGACATGACCCTCAGCGAACTGGAAGCTTTCATCCCCTCCATTTACACCTGGCTGCCAGAGGACATGCAGTCGTTGGCGCATGACGTGCTGCGCGAGCTGACAACGGTCCTGAAACCGCTGCTCGACCTCGGCCTGTCCTACCTGCAACTCAGCCGCGCTGGCGCGACGCTGTCCACCGGCGAGCTCCAGCGCATTCAGCTGGCGCGCACCCTGCGCACCCAGACCACCGGCGTGTTGTACGTCCTTGACGAGCCGTCGATCGGGCTGCACCCCGCCAACGTGGCCGGGCTGATCGACGTGATGCGCAGCTTGGTGGCTCAAGGAAATTCGGTAGTCGTGGTCGATCACGACACGGCCATTATCGACGCCGCCGACGAGGTCCTAGAAATCGGGCCGGGTGCCGGCGAGGCTGGCGGCCACCTGCTGAACCAAGGGACCCCGGCCGCAGTGGCCAAGCAACCCAATTCGCTGATTGGTCCCTACCTGACCGGCAAAGCAAACATGATTGTGCGGCCAACCGCCCAGGCGAAGGCGACCACCGCCAAGAAGTGGTACGGCCTCACCGTCACCGACCGCTTCAACCTGCACAATTTGACCGTGCAGTTCCCGGTGAACCAGCTCAGCGTGGTGTCCGGCTTTTCCGGCGCCGGCAAATCGACCCTGGTGTTCGACGCCTTGGTCCCGGCCCTGACCGCGACCAAGGCCGATCCGGCGCCGAGCTTCGTCAAGGACTTGCAGCGCGGCGGGTTGCGGCGGGTCGTCGCCATCGATGCCAGCCCGGTGGGCAAAAATGTGCGCTCCACCGTCGCCACTTACACCAATATCCTCGACCGGCTGCGCGAGCTGTTCGCCGGCCTGCCTGAAAGTCAGAACCGCGGCTACACCGCCAGCAATTTTTCCTACAACGTGACGGCCGGGGCCTGCCCGACTTGTGGCGGGACCGGCCAGATCAGCCTGGACATTCAGTACCTCCCGGACATGCAGCAGGTCTGCCCGACTTGCGGCGGCCGCCGCTATAATCCGGATGTGCTGGAAGTGAAGTGGCACGATTACAGCATTGCCGACTTACTCGACCTGTCTGTCGATGCAGCGCTGCCCGTCTTCAAGGACGAGGCGGCCATCGAGGCGACCCTGCAAACCCTGCACGACATGGGACTGGGCTACCTGCACCTCGGTGAAAGTACACCGTCACTGTCCGGCGGCGAGGCCCAGCGGTTGAAGCTGACCGCACACATGGGCCGGACGCAGCGCGGGACCCTGTTTGTCTTCGATGAGCCCTCGGTCGGGCTGCATCCCCTGGATGTGGCGACGCTGCTCCGCGTGTTTCAGCGCCTGATCAATGCCGGGGGGACCGTCTTGACCATCGAGCACGACCTGGACGTGCTGGCCAACGCGGACTACCTTCTTGACCTGGGTCCGGAAGGCGGCCGCTTCGGCGGTCAGATTGTCGCCAGCGGGACGCCGCAGCAGGTGGCGGAATGCACCGCCGGCCACACCGGCGCCTTTCTCAAGGCCCACTTGGCCAAGTTCAACGCTTAAATGCGCGAACCACCCGTAAGAAAATGCTGACCACCTAAGATTAGCCAGGTCGCCAGCATTTTTTACTTAATCAGCCACTCTCACTTGATGATGGCGTCGATTTGCGCCAGCTCATCCGCGGTAAAGTCTAGGTGCGCGCACGCCTTCAGGTTGTCTTCCAGGTGCGCGACACTGGTGGTTCCAATGATCACGCTGGTGACCACGGGATCGCGCAGCAGCCAGGCCAGCGCCATTTGCGCCAGCGTCTGGCCCCGGCCCTGGGCCAGGTCGTTCAACGCGTTGAGCTTGGTGACCACTGCGGCCCGACCGGCGGCAAAGGTGCCCTGATTCGTCGGGTGGATCTTGAAGGTCTCCGGGATGCCGCCGAGATAGCGGTCGGAGAGCAGCCCCTCAGACAGCGGTCCGTAGGCGACCAGTCCCGCGCCGGCGTCCCGGAGCACATCCAGCAGTCCCGAGGTTTCCACGCTGCGGTTGAACATGTTGTAACTCATCTGGTCGACCACAAACGGCGTGCCTAGGTCCTGGAACATCCGGATCGCACGCTTGGCCTGCGGCGTGTCGTAGTTGGACACCCCGATGTAAAGCGCCTTGCCCTGACGCACCACGTCGTCCAGGGCCCGCACGGTTTCCGCGACATCAACGGTATCGTCGAAACGGTGCGCGTAAAACAAGTCGACGTAATCCAGCTGCAGGCGCTGCAGCGAGTCATCGATCCCCTGCAGGACCGCCTTGCGCGACGTACCGGTGCCGTATGGGCCGGGATGGATCTCGTAGCCAACCTTGGTCGAAATCACCAGCTCATCGCGGTAAAGTTTGAGGTCGCGGCTGAGAATCTGCCCGAGCAGGCTTTCGCTGGACCCGAAGTCCCCGTCGCCGTAATGATTCGCCACGTCAAAATGGAACACGCCGCGGTCAAAGGCAGCCAGAATCACTTCCCGGCGTGCTGCCAATGCATCGGTCGAGCCGAAGTGCCGCCACAGCCCCAGTGAGATCGCCGGTAGCATCAGGCCACTTTTCCCGGCGTGGCGCACCGGCACCGCACTGTAACGATTTTCGTCTGCGTGATACATGAAATCACTCTCCTTTGGTTTGCCTTTACGGTAACACGAAGCGCTCCAAAAGCATAAGAAAAGCGCCGCAGCCGGCGCCACTCAAAGCTTGAAATACCGCGTCAAAAATTGCGCCAGCCCGTCTTCGGTGTTGGGCCCAGTCTCGTACTTGGCGGCCGCCTTGACCGCCGGCACGGCATTACCCATTGCCACCGAGATCCCAGCGCTTTGCAGCATGCCGATATCGTTGTTACCGTCACCAAACGCGATGGTGCGCGCCGGGGGAATGCCCAGCTTGGCCTGCAATTCGGTAATGGCATTGGCCTTGTCAACATGCTTGGGGATCAGCTCAATGTTGTTCGTGAAGCTGGCCGACAGGTGCAGCAGGTCCTTAGCGGCCAGTTCTTCTCGAACCGCCGCCAGCTCGCCGTGATCGTGCAGGGAAAACACGTTGCCGTTGATGATCTCGCCGGCGTGCTGCACCAGCGCCGAAACACTCGGCAGTTGGGTGACCGCCATGGCCAGATCCTTGGGCGCAAACGAGTACATGTACTGCTTCAGCACCGGATCAGGATCGCTGACGTAATAGACCGCGTCATCGGTGTAATACACCCCGGTCAGCCCGTGTGCGGTCGTGGCCGTCTCAATTGCCGCCAGTGCCCTGGCTCCCAACAGGTGATGGACCCGGCCACCAGGGGTGTCATACGAGGCGCCGTTGGAGGCGATGATCTCGGCGCGCGGACCAATCTGTTTCGCCATGTTTTCTGCTAACGCGTGCATTCGGCCGGTCGCCAGGTAGAATTGATGGCCGCGGTCCAGCAACTGGTTGATCACCGCGCTGGTGTGTGCGGTGATGGTGGTGTTGTCGATGGCCAGTGTGCCGTCGACGTCTGATACGATCAAATACGGGGTCATGCCCTCGCCTCCCAGAAGTATCAATTTATTATATAAGACCGGCGCGCATTAAAAAAGCAGTGATTACTCACTGCTGAACCGGTTTAACGGCCTTGCGGGGTCTTTTCAATCGTCTTGCTGTACCATTCGGTCCATGGTTCCACTGGTTTGCCATTGGCGTTGAACTTTGCTTTGACGGTGGTCAGAAGCGCGGCAAAGTTGTCGTAACGGTCACGCACCAGGCCATCGTGCAGCTCCCCTGGCAGAAATGAACTGTTGACCAGCAGCCACTGGTTAATGTCGGCAATGTGGCCGGTCAGGTCGATCTGCGCCAAAGCGTCCAGCCCCTCGTGCTGGTACTGATCAATGTAGAACGTGGCAAAATCTGAGATCGCCGTGTGCTTGGCGGCGTCGCTCAGATCCTTGAACAAAAGTGTGGTCTCTGCCAAAAATCGTCATCCCTTCTCATTATCTTTCCTCTATACGATAAGCCTTCAGCAGCCTTTTTGGCAAATCATTCTGGCTTTGCAAAAGTTGATCCTTTTCTATTGCTTTACGCTTAGTGATGCGTTACTATCCTTCCTATCCGTTAAGGAATAGAGCGAAAGGAACTGAACGTCATGAAGAGAGAAGAAATCCAACTCGGTGACACCGTGAGGGCAAAGGTCAAGGAAGATATGGCCCATGTCTTCACCGGCACCGTGCAGAAAAAGTACGAAAACTCGGCGCTGCTCGCAATCACCGACTATGATCCCAGCGACAAGCAAAACGCCGCCGAGCTCAACTTCAAAATCGTCATCAACTTCAAAGCCGTCACGAAAAACCTCGGCGGCGGCCATCCCGATCCTGAACCGGAACCGGAGCCGGACCACCAAACTAACCGCACCGTTAAAAAGTAAACCCGAGCGCCTGAAGTGCCATAGAAAAGTTAGACAAATTTTCTACCACAACAATATCTGGTTCCT